>CALJUI010000334.1 GCA_937975735.1 uncultured Rubrivivax sp. | reverse complement strand
GCCGACCTCCTAGATGTCGAATCCGATCTGTCGGAAATGGCCGGCCAGACGGGGCTCGGTCAGGATGAAGGCATGCTCGACGCCCAGGCGGCGCGCCAAGGCGGTGGCGCCCAGGTACAGGCCGACAAGGATGAAGGGGAACCTCTGCCGAGGGCCGTGCGCCTCGAAGTCACCGTCCGACAAACCTGCAGCACGGCGCTCCTCGCCGCGGCGCTGGCGGAAGGCACGGGCCACCGCCAGGCGGGACACTTCGCCGACGGTCCTGCGCGGCAGATTGGAGGGGTCGACGAGCTGGCGGTCCAGCACGTGCGCGCAACTGCGCTCGAACGGCAGTTCGATCGCGCTGCCGTTCACCTCGGCTCGGATGAGACGCAGGCAACCGACCGGTTCGGCCGTATCGCTGCGGGTCATCAGGCAGTGCACGGCATTCGGGTCGAACGCGTCGCGCTCGAGACCGTCGGCACGGCAAGGCTCCCAGCCGAGGTCTTCGCAGTAGACCTGGTGTCGGATGCGAAAGACCTGCTCGCGCGAGCGTTCATCCAGCGCTGGCTCCACCGTGAAGTAGCGCTGGAAGGCCGTGCCCAGGTCCTTCGTCTCGCCGGTGCCGTCAAGAGCCATCTCGAAGCCTCCTTCCTGCGCGCTGTGGCCCGCGGACCCGGGCGCCCTCAAGCATCGACGGCAGGTTCACCTGACCTGACCGGTGTGCTGTCCAGCCACCACTCGGTGCCGCTGCTGCACGACGCCGTTTGTAGCAGGTCCTTCTCGCCGACGGGCTCGCGACTCGGCGAGGCGATGGCGGGCGCAACCCCTGAAGGAGGGGTTCAGTTGTAACGGAATGTCGCACTTGATCATTGGGCGCGGTCGCAGGCGGCGCGAGCTTGCACCTCGTGCGTTGGCGCGGTCGCCCAAGGCGAACGAGTGCACCGGAGTGCCTGGCAGCGGGTGCGGAACAGGGCTCATGCTGTTACATGCCGCGTCGAAGGCGCATGCATAGTCGGCCCTCCGATCCCCCGTCGCGAGTTGTTTGGAGACGTACGTGGACGAAGCGACCCTTGTGCAAAGCCTGTCGAACGTGACGCCCGCATGGCGACCTGCCGACGGGTCGACCGCCCTGGGTGGGGCCGTCCACACGCGGGCAGAGCGCCCGCTCGCGTTCAGCATCCGCCTGGTCGACACCGACGAGGCCCGCGGTACGGCCCAGCACCTGATCGATCGCATGTACGCCACGCGCGGCTACCGGGCGGCGCCGAGCACGAAGGCCGCGGTCCAGCCGCGTCCCTCGCATGAGCGCCGCGCCTTCATGGCGGTGGAGGCCGGCGTGGCGGTCGGGACGATCTCCGTGGTCGACGACTCGGACGCAGGCCTGGCCGCCGACGAGCTCTTCGCCGACGAGGTGGCCCGCATGCGCGCCACCGGCTTGGGCGTGTGCGAGTTCGGCAAGCTGGCCATGGACCGCCGGGACCGATCGCCCAAGTTGCTCGCCTCGCTGTTTCACGTCGCCTACCTGGAGGCCTATCGGGTCAACCGGCGCCGCTACGTGCTCATCGAAGTCAATCCTCGGCATGTCCGCTACTACCAGGCCATGCTGGGCTTCGACGTCGTGGGACCCACCCGGCTGAACCTGCGCGTCAATGCGCCGGCCGTGCTGATGTGCCTGGATCTCGCGGAGGCCGAGCGCCAGATCGCCTTGCAGGCGGGGCGTGTCAGGGACGACCAGATCGGGCGGTCTGCCTACCCCTACTTCTTCGACGCACAGACCGAAGCTGGTGTGCTTGGCAAGTTGTGGAGCCAGGGGCGCGACCTGGTCACGGTTGACGAGCTGAACGACGACACCCATCGCCTCCTGGGTGCGACCGCGGTCTGCCACTGACCCGCGCCGCGCGTTCGCCGTCGCTTCGCTGCCTTGTCAGCGAGGCCGACAGTTCAAGGTCGACGCGACCGATCGGCCGACTCACCCTGGGCGGAGGTCGCGCGGTCTCACAGTGTCCGCATCAGGTCCTCGACCTCGGCCTGTTTGGTGAATCGGTCTCCCAGCGCCCGCAGAGTCTGCAGTTCCGACCTGGCGGCAGCGCGGTCACCTGACTTCGCGAGCAGCCTGGCCAGTTCGAGCCTGACGCGGGCGTGCTCCGGCTGCAGGGCCAAGGCTTGTCGTCGATGCCGGATCGCCCCGGCAAGGTCGCCGCGATCCGCCAGCAGCTGCGCCATGGTGTCCAGCAACTCAGGATGGTTGGGAGCCAGGCGCAGCGCTTGCGCAGAAAGGCGCATGGCCTCGTCGGCGTCACGCCGGCTCACGACCAGTGCCAGGTTGTTCAATGCGATCGCGTTGTTCGCGTCGGCCGCCACGGCGGACCTGTAGGCCTGTTCGGCCGACACCATGTCATTCCGGCGTACCGCCTGGTCGCCCAGGTAGAGGCGGAAGACAGGATCACGCGGGTGCTGCTTCAGCCAGTCCTGCGCGAAGCGGCCGGCCTCTTCGGGGAGGCGCGCGTACAGGAGCGAGTGCAGCTTGGTCGCCAGTTCGGCGGAGTCCGTCTTGGCGATGCCGTCGCGGAAGACCTTCTCTGCCAGGTCCCGGCGCTGCTGCGCGAGTGCCCCGTCGGCCGCCCACGAACAGCCGACGGCGCGATCGGGCCGTTGCTGCTGGACGGTCCTGGCGATGTTGCGCGCGTCGTCGAAGCGCCCCTCCTCGATGGCCATCAGGATCAGGCCGGTTTGCGCCTCGATCTGGTCGGGCTTTGCCTCCAGGGCGCGCTCGAGGCTCCTGCGCGACTCCGCTCGCTTGCCCTGAGCCAGGTGGAGGGCGCTGATGCGCAAATGCGGCAGCGCCGCGGACGGATGCTGGGTCGCCAGCTGCACATACGTCGTCATCGCCTGGTGCGGCTCGCCGGCCCGGACCTGGGCTTGCCCCAGGGTGTCGGTGAGGTCCAGGCTGTACGGGACTGCCGCCACCGCGTCCCGGGCCACCGTCCACGCACGGGCGTGGTCATTGCGCTGAAGATGCCACTCCACCAGCACGCGACGAGGCAGGACCTCCAGCGGATCGGCTTCGATCGTCCGCTCGAGCAGCTTGCGAACCTCCTCGGCAGGAGCACCCGTCTTGGCGGCGTGCTGCGCCAGTGCAAACAGGGCATTGCCGTGCTTGGGATCGCGTTCCAGCAGTTTCTCGAACCGGGCCTTGGCCTGCGCCGGCTGCCCCGCCTCCATGTCGAGTGACGCCAGCCGCGCCGCCGCCTCGAAGTGGGTCGGGTCGATGGCCAGCGCATGTTCGAAGCTCTTGCGTGCCGCAGCCGTGTCCTTCATGCGAAGGTGAACCTGCCCGCGAAGCGAAGCGACGCCTGGATCGCGCGGGGCCTTCGCCTGCAGTCGGTCCAGGGCGGCCAGCGCCAGCGACGTCTCGCCCCTGGACAGGTGGGCGCTCACCAGCGCAAGGTCGGCTGAGCTGCCGGAGTCGGCCGCGGCGATGGCGTTCAGTTCCGCCAGTGCCCGATCGGCCTGTCCGGCGGCCAGCTGCGACAACGCCAACGACGTGCGGCGGGCCGGGTCGTCAGGCTCGGCCTTCAGCGCAAGACTGAAGGACGACTGCGCGCGGTCGAACAGGCCGTTGCGCATGAACACTTCGCCGGCCAGCATCAACATGGACGCGGGCAGCCGTTCGGTGCGAATGAGCCGCTCCAACTGCTCGAGCGCCCTTTCCGGTTGACCCGAGCGCAGGTGATTGGCGATGAGAAGATGCTCGGCTGCGGTCAGGCCGGGTTCGATCTGCGTCGCCCTGGACAGGAAGAGGTCCGCCTGCCCGTACTGGCCCAGCCTGAATTCAGTGGCCCCGGCCAGCAGCAGCGCACTCGCATTGGCCGTCATATGACGCAGCAACGTCTCATTGATCTCCCGGGCGCGCTCGAAGGCTTGTCGCTCGAATGCGATGCGAGCCTCGAAGTACAGCGTCGAAAGGGAGTCCGGGGCGACGGCCTTCAGGGCCTTCCAGGCACCCTCGGCACGCGCCAGGTCCGCCTGGCTCAGCAAGGCGCCCACCAGGGCCACGTGGCCGTCGACAAACGTCGGTTCGGCCTCGATCGACTTCGCGAACGCCTCGACGGCCCCTGCCGCTTCGCGGCGCCCATACAAGAGGATGTCGCCTCGCAGCTTCCATGCCCGGGCATTCCGGGCGTCGGCATCGATCAGCATGTCCACCTGG
>CALJUI010000333.1 GCA_937975735.1 uncultured Rubrivivax sp. | reverse complement strand
CGGCCGGGTAGGCCTCGGCGTGGATGTAGCTGATCTCCTTGAGCTTGAGCGCGCCCTCCAGCGCGATCGGGTAGTGCAGGCCCCGGCCCAGGAACAGCGCGTTGTCCTTGCGCGCGAAGACCTCGGCCCAGGCCATGACCTGCGGCTCCAGCGCCAGCACCGCCTGCAGTGCCACCGGCAGGTGGCGCAGCGCGGTCAGCTGGGCGGCCTCATCGGCCTCGTTCAGGCGGCCGCGTACCTTGGCCAGCGACAGCGTCAACAGGTACAGGCCCACGAGCTGGGTCGTGAAGGCCTTGGTGGAGGCGACGCCGATCTCGACGCCGGCGCGCGTCAGATAAGCGAGCGCACACTCACGCACCATGGCGCTGGTGCCGACGTTGCAGATGGTCAGCGTGTTGGGCATGCCAAGGCCGCGCGCGTGCTTCAGCGCGGCCAGGGTGTCGGCCGTCTCGCCGCTCTGGCTGATGGTGACCACCAGGGTGCGCGGGTCCGGCACGCTGGTGCGGTAGCGGTATTCGCTGGCGATCTCCACCGTGGTGGGCAGCCCGGCGATCGACTCCAGCCAGTAGCGGGCGGTGCAGCCGGCGTAGTAGCTGGTGCCGCAGGCCAGGATGAGCACCCGGTCGACCTGCCCGAACATGGCCGGCGCGTCGGCGCCGAACAGCTCCGGGCCGATGGCCGGCACCGCGTCCAGCGTGTCGGAGATCGCACGCGGCTGCTCGAAGATCTCCTTCTGCATGTAGTGGCGGTAGGGGCCGAGCTCGGCGGCGCCGGTGTGCGCGTGCACGATGCGCTCGGGGCGCTCGACCGGGCGGAAGCCCTGGCCGCCGGCGGCCGAGCTGACCCAGGCCTTGCCCGACTGCAGGTCGACCACGTCGCCGTCTTCCAGGTAGACGATGCGGTCGGTGACGCCGGCCAGGGCCATGGCGTCGGACGCCAGGAAGGCCTCGCCGTCGCCCAGGCCCAGCACCAGCGGGGAGCCTTCGCGGGCGCCGACCACGCGCTGGGGCTCGTCGCGGCAGAACACGGCCACGGCGTAGGCACCGTGCAGCCGCGGCAGCGCGGCCTGCACGGCCTCGAGCAGGTCGCCGTCGTACTGGCTGTGCACCAGGTGGGCGATGACCTCGGTGTCGGTCTGGCTGTCGAAGCGGTAGCCCTTGGCCTGCAACTCGGCGCGCAGGCTGTCGTGGTTCTCGATGATGCCGTTGTGCACCAGCGCGATGCGGCCGGACTGGGCGTACTGGGGATCCTCCTCCGCGGCGCCGGGGCCGTGGGAGAAGTGCGGGTGCGCGTTGTGCACCGCCGGCGCACCGTGCGTGGCCCAGCGCGTGTGGGCGATGCCGGTGCCGCTGGCGATCGCGTCGGATGTCACGTTGGTCTCGAGTTCGGCCACCCGCGACGTGCTGCGCGCGCGGCGAAGCAGGCCATCCTGGTGCACCGCCACGCCGCAGGAGTCGTAGCCGCGGTACTCAAGGCGCTTCAGGCCCTCGATGAGGATGGGGACGATGTTGCGCTGACTGACCGCGCCGACGATGCCGCACATGGTGGGAACACTCCGAACAGGGAAGGCTGCATCCTAGTCAGAGCACCATGACATGGGCTTGCATTGTAGTTGCGCTACTGCATGAAGAGTGCATCATGTGGTCCCAGCCCTTCGGGCATGCAAGAATCACGCATCAGTAGCGCTAAAGGTGCAATAAATGACGGAATCCGTGCCGCTGGATGCCTTGGACAAGCGCATCCTGACGCTGCTGCAGCGTGACGCGGCGATGACCAACCAGGCGTTGGCCGACGCGGTGCACACGTCTGCGGCCACCTGCCTGCGCCGTGTGCAGCGGCTGGTCGAGCGCGGTGTCATCGTCCGACGTGTCGCGCTGCTGGACGAATCCCGGGTGGGCGAGGGCCTGATCGCCATCGTGGAGGTGACGCTGGACCGCCAGGGCGCCGAGCACCTGCAGGACTTCGAGCGGCTTTGCGTGGCGCACCCGGCCGTGCGGCAATGCCACCGCGTGTCGCCCGGGCCGGACTTCGTGCTGGTGGCCCATGCGCACGACATGAAGCAAAGGGACCACGGGGTCCTGGGGCTGTTCACCGGACGGGCCACCGGGGGCAACGTCAAGACCCGCGAGGCGTGGGGTGCCCGCGTCCTGCTGGCTGCCAGACGCCTGGTGCGTACTGTCAGCCGCCACGATCGTTGCGCGGGCGCTGGCGCCCTGGCCGCCATCTGGCCGCAGGCGAACCACGAGGCCGCAGCGATGACACCCGCAGCGCATGCAGGGTGTCCGGCGCCGTCGCGCACTGCCCTGATGGCGCGGATGCCGGGCAGACTGAAGCGCGATCAAGCATGGGGCACGGTGAAGATGGCCAACCCCACGCCGTCAGGTTGCCTGCAGGCCCGCCGTTCGCAGGCGGGCGTCGTCACCTGATGCGCGAAGGCACTTGCGCGGCCAAAAAGACCTCTGCTACAGTCGTGGGCTCCGCTGATGCGAAAGACGCGCGGCGAACGGCAGATCGA
>CALJUI010000332.1 GCA_937975735.1 uncultured Rubrivivax sp. | reverse complement strand
CTCGTCGCCCATCGCGGCGTCGGCGCGCAGGCCGCGCGCGCGGGCCAGCGCGGGCCCGAGCTGCGCGTCGGCGGCGTACAGGCGGTCGAGCCGGGCGAGCAGGTCGCTCGACGGGTCGGGCAGCACCGAAGGCGCCCAGGTGTCCACCGCCGCGGCGCCGCGCAGCACCAGCGGCACGGCGGTCGACAAGGCCAGCCCGCTCGTGCCGGTGGCCGCGAGCGCGCGGCCGAGCCAGCCGTCGTCGAGCTCGTAGGGGCGGGTGCCTCCGGACTCGAGCACCTGCTGTGCGTCGAAGTGCGAGCGCTCGCGGTAGGTCAGGCCGGTGGCGTGCAGCACCAGCGCATCACCGGCGGTGTAGAGCCGATGCAGCGTGCTCAACGCCGGATTCAGCGCGAACGGGCCGTCGAGCGGCAGCGGATCGGTCTCGAAGCGGCCGAGTGCGCCGCGCGCGTCGGCGAAGGCCGGGTCGCCAGGTACCGGAACCGCCGACAGGCCGTCCATGCCGCCGCGCAGCACGACCAGCACGAAGCGCGATCCGTCGGGCGTGGCGGCGCCGGCGATCCGCAGCGAAGCGGTGGCCGCCGCCCCGAAGGCGGCCTGGACGAGGGTTCGGCGCCGGATCATCGTGGTTCTCCTAGCGACGCTGGAATTCGGGGGCCAGCAGCAGCAGCGCGAGCGCCTGCGTGCCGTCGGCGGCGCGCTCGATCTCGCGCCGGGTCGACGCCTCGAGCCACGGGCCGAGGCTGGCGTCGGCGAGCCGGCGCGCGTCGATGCGCGCACCCAGCCGCTCGGCGACGCGGGTGCTCCACTCGACCCGCTTCCAGACCGCGTCCGGGCCCAGCCACTCGTCGGCGCGATCGGGCCAGCCGGCCGGCGACGGGGCCGACAGCATCGGCTGGCCGAGCGCGCCGATGCCGGCGTCCGGCGCGCGGGCGAAGGCCTGCTCGGCCAGGCCGAGCACCCGCGCCGCGGAGACCACGAACTCCTCCGGACTCTTGAGCTTGGCCGGCGCCGGTGCCCAGGCCAGCGGCGAGCGCAGCAGCGTGCGCGTGAGCGCGCCCAGATCGCCGTCGGTGCGGGCGAAGGTCTGCGCTAGTTCGGCCACAAGCGCCGGCGGGGGCTCGTCGGCGACGACGTGGCGGGCCAGCTTGAAGGCGATGAAGCGCGCGGTCGACGGGTGGCGCGTCAGGTCGCGGCACAGCGCGTCGAGGGCCTGCGGACCTTCGTCGTAGCGGCGGCCGAGCACGGTCTTCGGGCCGGGCTCGTGCCAGGCGGGGTCGAACGGCGAGGCCTGCGGGTCGCGCTCGATCGCCGCCAGCGGTACCCGCCATCCGGTCAGCAGCCTTGCCACTTCGGTGACGTCGGCCTGCGTGTAGCCGCCCCAGCCGCCGTAGGCCGCACCGCCGCCGGCGGCGCCGAGCGTGTGCAGCTCGAGCAGCTCGCGCGCGAGGTTCTCGTTCAGGCCGTCGATCGGTGCGCGATCGCCGCCGCGCCGGCGCAGGCGCTGCACCAGGCGCGAGCCCGGCCCGGCCGAGCGGTCGTTGTCCAGGTAGCGCAGCATTGCCGGATGGCGCACCGCGGCGCCGAGCATCGTCGCGAAGTCGCCGGCGACGTGCGGGCGGATCGCCTCGCGCTCGAAGGCGCCGGCGAGGCCGCGCACCGACGGCTTGGCCATCGACACCGTGAAGTGGTTGGCCCAGAAGATCGCCAGCCGCTCGGCCAGCGGACGCGGGCTGCGCGCGGCGCTGCCCAGGCGGGCGCGTACGTCGGCGTGCACCAGACGGCGGAAGTGCTCGCCGAAGCGCTGCTCGTCGCTGCGGCCGTCGGCCATCGCCTGACGCCGTGCACGCTGCTGGCGGACGAAGTCGGCGTGGGCGCGCAGCGCCGTGGCGGTGTCGGGCAGGTCGTCACCGAAGGCCGGACCGGCCGGACCGATCTGCGCCTCCAGCCAGCCCAGCGGGTCGGTGCCGATCGTGGCCAGCGAGGCCTCGCCGAGGCCGAAGCGATGGGCGGCGATGGCGGCGCGTGGACTCATGATCGCGGAGTGTGCCGCGCCGGCCGTGGCCGGCACGATGCCGGCGGGTAAAGAAGTGTGGCGTGAAGCCTCAGGGCGCCAGCAGGCGGCTCAGCGCCTCCAGGTCCAGCGGCGTCAGCTGACCCGACGCCTGGCGCAGCCGCAGCCCGCCGACGAGCACGTCGTAGCGGGCGCGGGCGAGGTCGCGCTGGGTCTGGAACAGCTGCGTCTGGGCGTTCAGCACGTCCAGGTTCACGCGCACGCCGACCTTGTAGCCGAGCTGCGTGGCTTCCAGCGCGAGCTTGCTCGACGCCTCGGCGGCCTCCAGCGCCTTGACCTGCGCCATGCCCGACTGCAGGCCGAAGAAGGCGACGCGCGTGCCCTGCGCGACGCCGCGCCGCGCCGCCTCGAGGTCATTGCGCGACTTGAGCTCCAGCGCGACCGTCTCCTTGATGCGGTTGTCGGTGGCGCCCCCGGTGTACAGCGGCCAGTTCAGCTGCACGCCGACGGTGGCGGCGGTCTGGCTGCCGGGGAAGGACACCGCGCTGCCGCGGGTGTGCGTGCTGCCGAACGAGCCGACCGCGTCCAGCGTCGGCCGCTCGGCGGCCTTGGCGCGGTCGATCTCGAGCGTCGCGATGTCCAGCGCCGCTCGGGCGCGGCGGATCGTGGGGTGCTGCGCGTCGGCGGTGCCGACCCAGGCCTCGGCCTGGTTCGGGATCAGCGCCGGCAGCGCCACCGGCGCCTTCGGCGGCAGCGGCTGCACCTCGGTGCGGCCGACCAGCTGGTCGAGCGCGATGCGCCTGCTGCGCAGGTCGTTCTCGGCGGCGATCTCCTGGGCGGTGGACAGGTCGAAGCGCGCCTGCGCCTCGCGGGTGTCGGTGATCGTCGCGGTGCCGACCTCGAAGTTGCGCTTCGCCGACGCGAGCTGCTCGGTGATCGCGGCCTTGCTGGCGCGGGTGGTCTCCAGCGTGTCCTGCGCCGCCAGCACGTCGAAGTAGGCCTGTGACAGGCGCACGATCAGGTCCTGCTCGGCGGCGGCGAGGTCGGCCGCGGCGACCTCGAGCGAGCGGCGTGCCTGGTCCATCGCGACGTCGTTGGCGCGATTGATCAGCGGGTAGCGTGCACTCAGCGTGCCGCCGACCGCGGTGCTGCCGCCCGAGGGCCCGACAGGCGGGTTCACCGCGCTCGTCGTCGCGTTGCCGACCAGGGCTGCCGAGGGCCGCCCGAGCGCCTCGGCCTGGGCGGCGCGGAACTGCGCGGCGTCGGCCTGGGCGCGCGCGGCCAGGTAGGTGGCGTCATAGGCGCGGGCGGCCTCGTACAGGTCCTTCAGGCTCTGCGCCCGGACCGCGGCGGCGGTGCCAAGGGTCAGCAGGGCGGCCAGGGCCAGGCCGGTCAAGCGCGTCGATCGCATGGATGCATTCCTCATTCGGGGGCTAAGGGCGGGGTTTTACACGGCCGGCCGGGGCGGGTGCCGCCGGATTGCGACGACCTGCAGGCGACGCCGCTTCCGGCGGCCGATATCGCCGACGAACGGCAAGGGGCACGATCGCATCGGTCCGGCTCAGAAGACGAAGCGCGAGCCGCGATCGAAGCCCCGCAGGCGCGGTGCCACGGTGTCGAACAGGTCGGTCTCCGACCAGGCGGCGTCGCCGGCGCGCTTGAACAGCCGGGCGCGCATGATTGGCTCGTCGCCGACGATGGCCACCAGACGGCCACCGACCTTGAGCTGCTCGAGCAGCGCGTGAGGCACCTCGGCGACCGAGCCGGACAGCACGATGACGTCGAACGGCGCGTCGCCCGGCAGGCCGCGCGCGCCCTCGGTCGGGCTGACGCGGCGCACGCGGACATTGCTCAGGCCGGCGCGCTGCAGGTTGTCGGCGGCCATCTTCGCGAGCGTCTCGTCGCACTCGAGCGTCGTCACCTGCTGCGCGCGGTGGCCGAGCAGAGCGGCCATGAAGCCGCTGCCGGCGCCGATCTCGAGCACGCGCTCGTGGCGCTGGACCTGCAGTTCCTGCAGCAGCCGGGCCTCGACGCGCGGCTCGAGCATGCACTGGCCGCCGGGCAGCGGCACCTGCGTGTCGACGAAGGCCATCGCCCGGTACGCCGGCGGCACGAAGTCTTCGCGCTTGACCACCGCGAGCAGGTTCAGCACCGCCGGATCCAGGACCTCCCAGGGGCGGATCTGCTGCTCGATCATGTTGAAGCGGGCCAGTTCCAGATTCATGCTAGATACCATGGTGGGTATATGGAGTGACTTGCCCACATTCTAGGACGGGGGACCGTCGACGGGCTGACACCGCGCAAGCTCGGGATCAGGCGGCACCTGCCGCCTCAGCGGCGCCGCTTCGCGCCGTCGGCCCTCGGGACCTCGAGGCCGCGCAGCACGAGGTCGAGCTGGGTGCTCAGGAGCGCCGCGGGATCGACCTCGACGCCATGCACCGGGCAGCAGCCGAAGGAATGGCGGTGCAGCGACAGGAAGATCATCGGCGCCATCAGTGCATGGGCCACCTCGTGCACCGGCAGCGGGCGGAATTCGCCGCGGTCGATGCCGCGTTGCACGGTCTGCGAGAACAGCCGGTCGGCCGGCGCGATGACCTCGTCGACGTAGAACTGCGCGATCTCCGGGAAGTTGCGCACCTCCGCGATGACGATCTTGTGGATGCCGGCGGCCGGCGTGTTGCCGAAGCGCTCCCACCAGATCTGCATCAGCGTGGACAGCAGCTCCGAGGTGGTGCCGGCGAAGCTGCCGGCGAGTTCCAGCCCCTCGGCGATCAGGCTCGACAGGGTCTGCCGGACGACCGCCTTGAACAGCTCTTCCTTGCTCGGGTAGTAGAGGTAGAGCGTGCCCTTGGAGACGCCGGCGCGACGCGCGACCTCCTCAGCGCGGGTCGCGGCGAAGCCCTTCTCGACGAACAGCGACAAGGCGGCGTCGAGCAGTTCCTGCGGACGCGTTTCCTTGCGGCGCTGGCGGGTGGGGGCGGGGGTGGCGGTCGGCATGCAGTTAATGACTGAACGGTCAGTAATGTACCCGTGGCACCGGGCCGGGTCAACAGCGATCGACGGCCGCGCGTTGTGCGTCGATGCCCTCGATCAGGACACGTCGACAGTGGCTGGCCGGCGCCGGATCGGCTCTGCTGATGCTCGCCGGATGCGCGGGCCTGCCGCGCACGGTGTCGGTCACGAACGCGCAGATGAGCGCGCGGCTGGCCGAGCAGTTCCCGATCGAGCGGCGCTGGCTGCAGTGGTTCGACCTGCGGCTGTCCGACCCGCGCGTGACGACGGTGCCCGAGCGCCAGCGCGTGCGCACCGAGCTCGACCTGCACCTGGCCGACCGGTTCGAGGCGCGGCTCGTGCTCGAGGCCGGGGTGCGCATCGAGCCGGCCGACCAGAGCCTGCGCCTGCACGATGTGCGCATCGACGCCTACGCGGTGGATCCGAGCGACAGCGGCCAGCGCGACCGGCTCGGCCGCCTGCCGGCGCGGCTGCTGGCGCCGTGGTTCGAGGACCTGGTCGTGCACCGGCTCGGCGACGACACCGTCGCCCGCCTGCGTCGCGAGGGTCTTTCCGTGCGGCAGGTCGACGTGACCGAACGCGGGCTTCAATTCACGATCGACCGCGCGCCGTAGCCGGCCGGTCCGGCCCCGGCTGGACGCGCTCGCTATCATCGCGCGCTGCCCGTGCCTCATGGCGCGCCGACGCCGGCGCGAATCTCCTTGGATCCCATCCTCCTGCTGAAGGCCGCGCTGATGGGCGTGGTCGAGGGGCTCACCGAGTTCCTCCCCATCTCGTCGACCGGTCACCTGATCCTCGCGGCCTCGCTGCTCGATTTCACCGGCAACAACGTCAAGGTCTTCGAGATCGCGATCCAGACCGGCGCGATGCTGTCGGTGATCTGGGAGTACCGCCAGCGCCTGTCGCGCACCGTCGCCGGCTTCACGCAGGAGGCGGTCGCACGGCGTTTCGTGCGCAACGTGGCGGTGGCCTTCGTGCCGGCGGCGGTGGCCGGCCTGCTGCTGGGCAGCTGGATCAAGTCGCGCCTGTTCCATCCGGTGCCGGTGGCGGTGGCGCTGGTCGTCGGCGGCCTGCTGATCCTGTGGATCGAGCGCCGCCACCACCGCCTGTACGGCGAGCGCGACCTCGCCGGCCGGCGCCACGCGCGCGTCGAGACGGTCGACGACATGTCCTGGCGCGATGCGCTGAACGTCGGCCTGCTGCAGTGCCTGGCGCTGATCCCGGGCACCAGCCGGTCGGGCGCGACGATCATCGGCGCGTTGGTGCTGGGCTTCTCGCGCAAGGCGGCCACCGAGTTCAGCTTCTTCCTCGGCATCCCGACGCTGATGGGCGCCGGCGCCTACTCGGTCTGGAAGGAACGCGACGCGCTGGCCTGGGCCGACGTGCCGATGTTCGCGGTCGGCACCGCGGTGTCCTTCGTCAGCGCGCTGCTGTGCATCCGCTGGCTGATCCGCTACGTGTCGACGCACGACTTCACGGCCTTCGCCTGGTACCGGATCGTCTTCGGCGGCCTGGTGCTGCTGACCGCCTGGACCGGCTGGGTCAGCTGGACCGCCTGACGAACACCAGGTCCCAGACGCCGTGGCCGAGCTTCAGGCCGCGCTGCTCGAACTTGGTCGTCGGACGCCAGTCGGGGCGCGGCGCATAGCCGGGCGGGCTGGCCACGGTGTTGGCCAGCGCCGGCTCGGCCCCGAGCACCTCGAGCATCTGCTCGGCGTAGGGCTGCCAGTCGGTCGCGCAGTGCAGGTAGCCACCGGGCCTCAGGCGGCTCGCCAGCAGCGCGACGAACGGCGGCTGGATCAGCCGACGCTTGTGATGGCGCGTCTTGTGCCACGGGTCTGGGAACCAGATGTGCACGCCGTGCAGACTGTCCGGCGCCACCATGTGCGTGAGCACCTCCACCGCATCGTGCTGGACGATGCGCAGGTTGTCGAGCCCGCGCTCGCCGACCAGCTTGAGCAGCGCGCCGACGCCCGGGGCGTGCACCTCCACGCCGATGAAGTCGGTCTGCGGCTGGGCCGCGGCCACCTCCGCGGTCGGTCCGCCCATGCCGAAGCCGATCTCCAGCACGCGCGGCGCCCGCCGGCCGAAGACCGTGTCCCAGTCCGGCGCCTCGGCGGCGAAGGGCAGCACGAAGCGCGGGCCGAGCCGCTCGAGGGCGCGCTGCTGGCCGGGCCCGAGGCGTCCGGCGCGCAGCACGAAGCTGCGGATCGGGCGGCGGGGCGGGTCGTCGGAGGTGGTCATCGGCCGGGGCGTGGGGCAGGGGCCGGCATTCTGCCTGAGCGCTGCGTGCAGGAAGTCGCTGCGGCCCGCTTGCCAAGGCGCCTGCGCCGCGCCTGGCCGGGTCAGAATCCGGGCTCCCCATCTGGAGAGACCCGTCGTCGATGGCTCGATGGCTTCGTCATGTGGTGTCGGTGCTGTGCCTGACGGCGGCGGCGTCCTCGCCTGCACTGGCCCAAGTGCAGCGCTGCTTCGACGGCGCGCGGGTGTACTACTCCGATCGCGGCTGCGGCAGCGGCTCGCAGGACAAGCTGCGGCAGATCGGCCCGGCGCCGGCGCCGAACGAATCGCGGCGTTCGTCCTACGCGGTCAAGCCGACGACGAGCGTGCCGCCGCGCGCGCCGGCGCACCTGCCCTATCTCGTGCCGGAATGCGCGTCGATCAGCGACGCGATCCGCACCGCGCCGTCACGCGGGGTCGGCCGCGACGTCGTCGCCGAGCTGCGGCGCGAGTACGACGACAAGTGCCGGGAGGCCGACCAGCTCGCGCGCGACCAGGCGCGCAAGGCCCAGCGTGCCGAGCGCGACCAGCGGCTGGCCGAGCTGAAGGCCGGCGAGATCGCGCGGATCCAGTCGCAGCGCGAGGCCGAGCAGTGCGACGGCATGCGCGACGTGATCCAGTCCCGGCGCGCGCGGATCGGCCAGCTCAACGAACTCGACCTGGCCGCGATGCGGCGCCTGGAGTCGACCTACAACGAGCGCTGCCTTCGCCGCTGAGCGGGAGTGCGGCGCGCTAGAATCGCGACGCCGAGCGGGTGTAGTTCAATGGTAGAACGGCAGCTTCCCAAGCTTTAGACGTGGGTTCGATTCCCATCACCCGCTCCACCGGACAACATGAGATAAGGCCCCGCCCTGCGGGGCCTTCTTGTTTCTCCGTCCAAGGCCGCGATGGCCTCAGGCCGGGCCCGCCGCCCCCGCCGCGTCGGCCGGCTCCGGCGTGGCCGCGGTCGCCGGCCGGCGCGCCGGCAGCACGATTTCGTACCACGCCTCGCCGTGCGTCGCGTCGTGCTCGAACCACTGCCCGGCCGACACCTCGATGCAGTCCGCAGGTCGCGACGCACCGGATGGCGCCGTGCCGGCCCGCCTGAGCAGCAGGTGTGCCCGCGTGCCGTCCAGCGCCAGCGTCAGCGCCGCGTTCGGCCATGAGGGAGGCAGGCAGGGTCGCAAGCTGAGCCGCAGCCGGCCGCGGCCCTGCCGCCGCAGCCGCAGCCCGAAGATCGACTCCAGCGCCGCGCGATGCAGCCACGCGGCCGAGCCGCTGTACCAGCTCCAGCCGCCGCGCCCGGCATGGGGCGCAGCCGAGTAGGTGTCGCCTGGCAGCACATAGGGCTCGATGCCGTAGCGGCGCAGCGCCTGCTCGCCGGCGGCCACGCGGTGGGCCGGGCTGATCATGCGGAAGTAGTCCCAGGTGCGCTCGGCATCTTCGAGACTGGCCTGCGCCATCAGCGCCCAGACGGCCGCGTGGGTGTACTGGCCGCCGTTCTCGCGCACGCCCGGCGGGTAGGCCTGGATGTAGCCGGCGTGGTCGGCGGCGTGCTGCAGCGGCGGATCGAGCAGCCGGATCAGGCCGTGCTCGCGCTCGACCAGCAGCCGGTCGGCGCTGGCCATCGCCTGCGCGGCGCGCTTGTCGCCGCGCGGGCTGGCGAACACCGCCCAGGCCTGGGCGATCAGATCGATCCGGCACTCGTCGTTGCCGCTGGACCCCAGCGGCCGCCCGTTGTCGAAGTAGGCGCGCCGGTACCAGGCGCCGTCCCAGGCCTGCGACTGCATGGCGTCCCGCAGCGCGCGGGCGGCGGCCGTCCAGCGTTCCAGACGCCCGCGGTCGCGGCGCCAGCGTGCCAGCGGCAACCAGCCGCGCAGCACGACGCCGAGGAACCAGCCCAGCCACACCGACTCGCCGCGGCCCTCGCGGCCGACGCGGTTCATGCCGTCGTTCCAGTCGCCGCCGCCCATCAGCGGCAGGCCGTGACGGCCGAAGTGCAGCGCGCGGTCGATGGCGCGCGCGCCGTGCTCGTAGAGCGAGGCGAGCTGACCGCTGTCGCTGGCGGGCTCGTACAGGTCCTCGGCCTCGTCCGGAATCGCCCGGCCTTCGAGGAAGGCGACCTGCTCGTCGAGGATCGACAGGTCGCGGTTGGTGTCGAGGTGGTGGCGGACCGCGTAGGGCAGCCACAGCAGATCGTCGCTGAAGCGCGTGCGCACGCCGGCGCCGGTGGGCATGTGCCACCAGTGCTGGACGTCGCCCTCGACGAACTGGCGCGACGCATGGCGCAGGATCTGCTTGCGCAGCAGGTCCGGCCGGACCCAGGCCAGCGCCAGCGCGTCTTGCAACTGGTCGCGGAAGCCGGTCGCGCCGCCGGCCTGGTAGAAGCCGGCACGCGCCCACAGGCGGCAGGCGACCGCCTGGTAGAGCAGCCAGCGGTTGACCAGGGCGTCGAACAGCGGATCCGGCGTGTGCACCTCCGTGCCGCCGAGCAGCGCGTCCCAGTGGGCCGCGACGGCCGTGGCCGGGTCGAGGGCGGTCTCGGGCGTGCGCAGCCGGCGAGCCAGCGCCAGCGCGGCCTCGCGGCCGGTCGCATGGCCGATCACCCAGCCGAACTCGATGCTGCCGCCCGAGGCCAGCTCGACCTCCGCCTGCAGCGCGCCGCAGGGGTCGAGCCCGAAGCCGTGCCGGCCGTCCAGGCGCGCCGGCCAGCGCTGCAGGCCGCGGTCGTCGAAGAAGCCGTCCCGTGCGCAGCTCCAGCCCGACGCCCAGGCGCCGACCAGCATCAGGAACGCGGTGCCGTCGCCGAACCCGCCGCTGTGCTCGAGTTGGCGCGCGAGCACGGCCTGGACCGGTGGGGCGTACTCGGTCTGCAGCGTCATGCGCTCACGCCGGTTCGCGCCCAGGATCCACTCGACCATGGCCAGCAGGCGCAGCCGCAGCGGCGGGCCGCCGTCCTTCGCGCCGTCGTGCTCGATGCGCACCATGACCTGCTTGGCGGCCTCCTGCGGGTGGACCATCACGCGCGTGTCGATGCGCAGCGCCCCACGCCGCTGCGCGAAGCGGCTGATGCCGGCGCCGTGCGACACGAGCACGCCATCGCCGCCGTTGCGTTCGCGCTCGGGCATCAGGCCGAACAGTTCGCCGGTCGATTGGTCCTCGACGGCGAAATGCTCGCCGGCGGGGTCGAGCAGCGGGTCGTTGCCCCACGGCGTGAGTTGGTGCAGCCGGCTGTTCAGCGCCCAGGTGTAGCCTCCGCCGCCTTCGGTGATCACGCAGCCGAAGTCCGGGTTGGCCAGCACGTTGGCCCATGGCCGCGGCGGCAGGTGCGCGTCGTCGACGCGGAAGCTGAACCAGCGGCCGGCGTCCTCGAAGGCGTAGTCCGGCACGGCCTCGGGCCAGGGCACGGCCTGCGCCGGCCGTGCCGGCCGTGGCTCGCTGCCGGGCGCGGCGGGCGTCCCCGGCTCGATCACGCGCGCCAGCGAGCGCCCGTCGGCAACCACGTCCACGCGCGCATGCGCGCGCAGGGCGGCCAGCTCGTGCGGCGCGACCTCGGGCAGCCGCAGCAGGTGCA
>CALJUI010000331.1 GCA_937975735.1 uncultured Rubrivivax sp. | reverse complement strand
CGCTCGACCCGCCCGTCGGCCAGCGGTGGCGGGCCGTCGGCGAGCGCGCGGTCGACGAGGTCGGCACCCAGCGCGACGTCGCCGGCGCGCAAGGCCGCCACCGCCAGCGTCTCGTACTCGGTGCCCATCGCGCCGCGGCCGTCGGCATCGGGCGGCACCGAGGCCACCCAGCGCACGTCGGGCAGGCAGTCGGCGGCGCGGCCGAGTTCGGTCAGGCAGATGATGCGGTTCAGCCGCAGCACCGCCTGCAGCCGCGGGTTGTGCAGGGCCTGACTGCGCGCCAGGCCCTGCTCGACGTGCAGCAGGGCGTGCTCGTAGTCGCCGATCTGCGCCAGCTCGTGGGCGATGTTGCAGTGGAGCACGGCATCGAAGCCGCGGCCGCGGCGCGGGCTGGCGTCGCGCAGGGCCTCGTACATGTAGGCGAAGGCCTGCGCCGAATCGCCCAGCGCCGAGTAGCAGCCGGCGATCGTGTTCAGCAGCAGCCCGCGCTGCTCGTGGCGCAGCAGGCGCACGCCCTCGTCGCGCAGCGGCAGCACGTGGGCCAGCGCCTCCTGCACGCGACCCTCGCGCCAGATCGAACGCGCCAGCGAGGCCTCGGCCAGCAACTCGCCGCCGCGGTCGCCGGCTCTGGCGAGCAGCTTCTGCGCCGCACGCAGCTCCTTCGCGGCCTGCGCGGCGGTGGCGTAGTAGAGGTGGTGCACGCCGCGCGCCAGCCGCGCCCAGCCTTCCGCGTGCGGGTCGCCGGCGGCCTGCGCGTCGGCGATCGCGCGCGACGCCAGCGCGCGCGAGCGGGGCGAGTCGGTGTGCAGCAGGTTCCAGGCCTGCCGAGCAGTTCGCCTGAAGCCAGGCCGATAATCGGCCGTGGTCGCGGGGTCGCCATCGACCGATTATCGGCCTGGCTTCAGGCGAACTGCTCGGTGTCGATCTCGGTCTGCGTCGTGGCGTTGTAGCGCGGGCCGTGGACCGTGCGCTGGTTGATCAGCACGTCGACGAGGTCGATCAGCGCCGGCTCGAGCCGGACCTGCAGCGCGCCCAGGTTCTCGCGCAGGTGGTCGACCCGCGTCGTGCCGGGGATCGGGATCACGTGCGGGCCGCGGGTCAGCAGCCAGGCCAGCGCCAGCTGCGCCGGCGTGCAGCCGGCCTCGCGCGCCAGCGCCTCGAAGCCGATCATCAGCTTCAGGTTGGCGGCGTAGTTGGCCGGCTCGAAGCGCGGCATGCCGCGCCGGATGTCCTTCGGCTCGAACCGGCTCACGTCGCGCAGCTTGCCCGTCAGGTAGGCGCGGGCCAGCGGGCTGAAGGCGACGAAGGCCGCGCCGATGTCGCGGCAGGCCCGCAGCACCGCGATTTCCGGGTTGCGCGTCCACAGCGAGTACTCGGTCTGCACCGCGGCGATCGGGTGCACCGCGTGGGCCTTGCGCAGCGTCGTCGCCGAGACCTCGGACAAGCCGAGGTGCCGCACGGTGCCGGCGCGCACCAGGTCGGCCATCGCGCCGACGCTGTCCTCGATCGGCACCTGCTTGTCCCAGCGGTGCAGGTAGAGCAGGTCGATGCGGTCGGTGCGCAGGCGCTGCAGGCTCTGCTCGACCGACCACTTGATCGTCTCCGGCCGGCCGTCGATCACGCGCCGACCGTCCAGGCCGTGCATGCCGCACTTGCTGGCGAGCACGAAGCGGTCGCGGTGCGGCGACAGCACCTCGCCGACCAGGCTCTCGTTGGCGCCGAAGCCGTAAAGCGCCGCGGTGTCGAACAGCGTCACGCCCTCGTCGAGCGCGGCCAGCAGCAGCTTCGTGGCATCGGCCTTGGCCGGCGGCTTGCCGTAGGCGTGGCTGACGTTCATGCAGCCCAGGCCGATGGCCGAGACCTCGAGGTCGCCGATGCGGCGGGTGGGCAGGGGGCTCATAGGCGGACGACGAACAACGTGATGACCGGGAACAGGACCAGGATCACGACGCGCAGCAGGTCGCTGACGACGAAGGGCATCACGCCGTGATAGGTGTCCTTGATCGAGATGTCGGGCGCCATCGACTGGATCACGAACAGGTTCATGCCCACCGGCGGCGTGATCAGGCCCACCTCGACGACGATCAGCACCAGCACGCCGAACCAGATGGCCATCTCTTCGGGCGGCAGGCCGAAGTCCAGCCCCGAGACCATCGGGAAGAAGATCGGGATCGTCAGCAGGATCATCGACAGCGAATCCATCACGCAGCCGAACACCAGATAGAAGATCAGGATCGCCCACAGCACGACGAAGGGGCTGAAGCCCTGCTCGCCGACCCAGCCGGCGAGCTCCTGCGGCAGCTGGCTCAAAGCGAGGAAGGTGTTGTACGCCGCCGCGCCGAGCACGATCATGAAGACCATCGCGGTGCCGCTGGCGGTGAGTTCGAAGGCCTCGCGCAGCCGCCCGCGCGACAGTCCGCCGCGCAGCCAGGCCAGCAGCCCGGTCGACACGGCGCCGACCGCGGCGCCCTCGGTCGGCGTGAAGATGCCGGTGTAGATGCCGCCGATCACCGCCAGGAAGATCAGCAGCACCGGCCACACGGCGGCCACCGCCTGCCAGCGCTCGCTCCAGGGCAGGGGCTCGATCTGCCCGGCTGAGGTCGGCGAGAAGCGCACGTACAGGCTGATCACGAGCATGTAGCCCAGCGCCGCCAGGATGCCCGGCACGAAGGCCGCGGCGAACATCTTGGCGATGTTCTGCTCGGCCAGGATCGCGTAGATCACGAGCACGATCGACGGCGGGATCAGGATGCCCAGCGTGCCACCGGCGGCCAGCAGGCCGCTGGACAGCGCGCCGTTGTAGCCCGCGCGCTTGAGCTCGGGCAGCGCGACCTGGCCCATCGTCGCCGCGGTGGCCAGCGACGAGCCGCAGATCGACCCGAAGCCGGCGCAGGCGCCGATCGCGGCCATGCCGACGCCCCCACGGCGGTGGCCGATGAAGGCCTCGGCGGCCTTGAACAGGGCCTGCGACATGCCGCCGAGCGTGGCGAACTGGCCCATCAGCAGGAACAGCGGCACGATCGACAGCGAGTGGCTGGAGAAGGTGCCATAGGCCAGCGTCTTCATTTGGTTGAGCAGCGGTGCGGCGCTGCCGTAGACCAGCCACGACCCGGTCAGGCCGAGCACCAGCATCGACAGACCGATCGGCACGCGCAGGAAGATCAGCAGCAGCAGCACCGGGAACGACCACGCGGCGAGTTGCAAGGGTTCCATGTCAGTTCCGCCTGGTCGCCCGAAGGGCTTGACGCGTCCCTCGGGGGGCGCGAACGAAATGAGCCTGGGTCATGGTCAGTGACCCCCGCCGCCCGAGCCGAAGCCGGCCGGCTCGGTGGCCCATCCGAGATCCTCGAGCACGCGCCAGACATAGACCACGCAGCCGGCCACGGCCGGCAGCATCGACGCCGCGTAGCCCCACCAGACCGGCATCTGCAGGATGAAGCTGACCTCGCCGTTGGCACGGTACTCGACGGTCGCGAGCCCCATGCGCCACACCAGCAGCACCCAGACGGCCGCCATCGCCAGGTCGGTCAGCAGGGACAGCACCCGCTGCAGCCCCTTCGGATAGGTGTTCCAGAACAGGTCGACGACCGCATGACCGCGACGCAGGTGGCACCAGGGCAGGAAGCAGAACACCGCCAGCGCGGCGCCGGCCTCGACGAGTTCGAAGTCGCCGGGCACCGGGCCCAGGCCGAAGCCCGACAGCGCGCGTCCGGCGATGCTGGCCACGCTCATCAGCGCGATCAGCGTCAGGACCGCGCCGCCGAACCAGGCCATGCCTCGGCTGAGGGCGTAGATGGGATGGCTCATGGGGTGGGGTGGTGCGGGCCGGCCGCGCGGGCGCGGCCGGCCTTCGTTGGCCGATAGGCTCGCAGCTTACTTCTTGCCGTGCTTGGCGATCAGCGCCTCGGCCTCGGCGGCCAGCTTCGGCCCGTCGATGCCCTTGTCGCCGACCTCCTTGAACCAGACCGCGCGGACGCCGTTGGCGGCACGCTGCCAGCGCTGCGTCTCGGCGGCGTCGAGCGTGATGACGTTGTTGCCCGCCTTCTTGGCCAGGTCCAGGCCGACCAGGTCGGCCTGGTCCATCACGCGGCCGAAGGCGCCGGCGGTCTCGATGCCGCTGTTGGCGTCGATGACCTTCTTCAGGTCGGCCGGCAGCTTGTCGTAGGCGGCCTTGTTCATCGCCACCGCGAAGGTCTGCGTGTACAGGCCCTTGTCGCCGGAGAAGCCGGTGTGGTTCTTGACGATCTGCTGCACCTTCAGCGCCGGCACGACCTCCCAGGGGATGGTGGTCGCGCTGATGACGCCCTTGGACAGCGCCTCGCCGACGGCCGGCACCGGCATGCCGACCGGCACTGCGCCGAGCTGCTCGAGCATGATGTTGATCACGCGCGAGCCGCCGCGCACCTTCATGCCCTTCAGGTCCTCGAGCTTGGTGATCGGGTCCTTGCTGTGGAACAGGCCGGGGCCGTGCGTATGCACCGCGATCAGCTTGACGTCCTTGAACTCGTCCATCGCGTGCTTCTGCACGTACTCCATCATCGCGCGCGAGCTGACTTCGGCGGAGCCGCTGGTGAACGGCAGCTCGAAGACCTCGCTCTTCGGGAAGCGGCCCGGGGTGTAGCCGAGCACGGTCCAGATCACGTCGGCCACGCCGTCCTTGGCCTGGTCGAAGAGCTCGGGCGGCTTGCCGCCGAGCTGCATGCTCGGGAACTGCTGGACCTTGATGCGGCCGCCGCTCTCCTTCTCGATCTTCGCCGCCCACGGGCCGATGGCCTTGGACGGGATCGCGGCCTGCGGCGGCAGCATCTGGTGGAAGCGCAGCGTCACGTCGGCGGCCTGGGCGGTCGGCAGCAGCGTCAGCGCGGCGGCGCCTGCGAGGGCGCCGAGGAAGGTCTTGCGGGTCATCGTCATCGTTGTCTCCGAAGGGCGTGTGGTGAAGGGAAAGGCTTTAACGAATGCGCCGTTCTGGCGCGGACAGGGAAACCTCGGGGGGTCAGGCCGCGAGCTGCTGCTCGAGCCGGTGCAGCACCTGGTAGCACGGCAGCACCTGCGCGACGCTGGCGTTCGGCTCGCGGCCTTCGCGGATGGCGGCGAAGAACTCGCGGTCCTGCAGTTCGATGCCGTTCATCGACACGGCGACCTTGGACACGTCGATCTTCTGTTCCTTGCCGTCGACGAGGTCGTCGTAGCGGGCGATGTAGGTGCCGGTGTCGCCGATGTAGCGGAAGAAGGTGCCCAGCGGCCCGTCGTTGTTGAACGACAGCGACAGCGTGCAGATCGCGCCGCTCTCGGTCAGCAGCTGGATCGACATGTCCATCGCGATGCCGAGCTGCGGGTGGATCGGGCCCTGCAGTGCGTTGGCCTTCACGATCGGCGAGCGCGTCTGGTAGGCGAACAGGTCCACCGTGTGCGCCGCGTGGTGCCACAGCAGGTGGTCGGTCCAGCTGCGCGGCTGGCCCAGCGCGTTCATGTTCGTGCGGCGGAAGAAGTAGGTCTGCACGTCCATCTGCTGGATGTGGAAGGCGTCCGACGTGACCTTCTGGTGCACCCACTGGTGGCTGGGATTGAAGCGCCGGGTGTGGCCGCACATCGCCACCAGGCCGGTCTGCTTCTGCAGCGCGACGACGTTCTCGCCGTCGGCGAGCTTGTCGCACAGCGGGATCTCGACCTGCACGTGCTTGCCGGCCTCCAGGCAGGCGATCGACTGCGCCGCGTGCATCTGCGTCGGCGTGCACAGGATGACCGCGTCGACCTCCTTGATCTTGAGGCTGTCGGCGAGGTCGGTCGTGACGTGCTTGATGCCGTACTTGTCCGCGACCTCCTGCGTCTTCGCCAGGTCGCGGCTGACCAGCGAGATCACCTCGACGCCGTCGATGTTCTTGATGCCGTCGAGGTGCTTGATGCCGAAGGCGCCGGCACCGGCCAGGGCGACTTTGATCGTCATGAGTTCTCCAGGATGAGGTGGCCGACGGCGGTGTTGCTCGCCGGCACGTGGAAGAAGCGGTGCGCGACCTTCGGCGGCGCGCCGCCGGCGACGTCGGCAATCGCGCCGCGCGCGATCAGCCAC
>CALJUI010000330.1 GCA_937975735.1 uncultured Rubrivivax sp. | reverse complement strand
GAGCTGCCCAAGCACTTCGCACAGACCGTCGTCGACGCCGCCATCGCCGCGCACACCAAGGCCGAGACCGTGGCCAGCCGCAAGGCCAGCCAGCTCGCGCTGGAGGCGCTGACCAAGGCGCTGCCGGAGATGCTGGGCGGCTCGGCCGACCTGACCGGCTCGAACCTGACGAAGCACGCGGCCACGGCGCGCCCGCGCGGGGCAACCGAGGGCACCTTCCTGACCTTCAGCGACTACAGCCGCAACGCCATCCGCATGGCCGCGCTGATGAAGCGCCGCGTGATCCACGTCTTCACGCACGACAGCATCGGCCTGGGCGAGGACGGCCCGACGCACCAGAGCGTCGAGCACGCGGCCAGCCTGCGCCTGATCCCGAACCTGGACGTCTGGCGCCCGGCCGACACCGCCGAGACCGTGATCGCCTGGGCCGCCGCGCTGACGCAGGCCGAGCGGCCGACGGCGCTGCTGCTGAGCCGCCAGAACCTGCCCTACCTGCCCAAGGCCGGGCTCGACGAGATCGCCAGGGGCGCCTACGTGCTGGCCGAGCCGGCCGAGGTGGGGCTGAAGAAGAAGGCGCAGGCGGTGATCATCGCCACCGGCTCCGAGGTGCAGCTGGCGCTGCACGCGCAGGCGCAGCTGGCCCAGGCCGGCATCGCCGCGCGCGTGGTCAGCATGCCCAGCACCACGGTCTTCGACCGCCAGGACGTCAAGTACAAGTCCGCCGTGCTGCCGCCCAAGCTGCCGCGCATCGCGGTCGAGGCCGGCGTCACCGACGGCTGGTGGAAGTACGGCTGCGCCGCCGTCATCGGCATCGACCGCTACGGCGAGAGCGCGCCGGGGCCGGTGCTGTTCGAACACTTCAAGCTGACCGCGACGAACGTCGTGGCGACGGTGCGCAAGGTCCTGTCCAAGTAATCCGCCTTAACCCGATACGAGGAGACCCCCATGACCATCAAGATCGGCATCAACGGCTTCGGCCGCATCGGGCGCATGGTGTTCCGTGCCGCCGTGCAGAACTTCGCCAAGGACCTCGAGGTCGTGGCGATCAACGACCTGCTCGAGCCTGACTACCTGGCCTACATGCTCAAGTACGACAGCGTGCACGGCCGTTTCAAGGGCGACGTGGCCGTCGACGGCAACACGCTGGTGGTCAACGGCAAGAAGATCCGCCTGACCGCCGTGAAGGACCCGGCCGAGCTGAAGTGGGGCGAGGTCGGGGTCGACGTGGTGGTCGAGTCCACCGGCCTGTTCCTGACCAAGGAGACGGCGCAGAAGCACCTGGACGCCGGCGCCAAGAAGGTGATCATCAGCGCGCCGAGCAAGGACGACACGCCGATGCTC
>CALJUI010000329.1 GCA_937975735.1 uncultured Rubrivivax sp. | reverse complement strand
CGCGGTGCGGCGGGTTCGCGAACGAGAACGCGCGCCGCTGACCCTCGTCGAGCACGACGTTCAGGTACTGGCCGGCCGCGAAGCGGATCTGCTCGCCCTCGGGCAGCGCGACCCACAGCCGCATCACGTCGGCCGAGAGCTTGTCCATCTTCTCGATCCGCCCGGTGTAGGCGTGCACCGGCGCCGAGTCGCCCTGCCCCAGCGACTCGACCTCGATCTCCAGGTCCTCGAGCGGCACCGCGCAGCACATCAGCGCCTGGCCGCGCGCGCGCATCGCCTCGGTCAGCACCGCGCTCTGGTAAGCGCCGTGGTCGACCCGGCCGTTGAGCACGGTGCACAGGCACAGACCGCAGCCACCGCTGCGGCAGTCGTAGTGCAGACCCAGGTCGGCGCGCAGGCCGGCCTCGAGGATGGTCTCGCCGGGCTGAATCGGCACCTGCGCGGCGCCCGGATGCAGCGTCATCTGCAGCGCGCGCGCCGGGCCGCCGCGGCGCAGTGGCAGCCAGGGCAGCGCCAGCAGCACGACCGTGAGCCCGACCACCAGCGCCCACACCGCCCAGGGCGGCCAGACGTAGACCAGCGGGTACAGCCCGAGCAGGAACCAGTCCATCTGCAATGGCCCCGGCACGCGGTCGAGTTGCGCCGGCCCGCCCTGGCTCAGCACCGGCTGCACGATCGCCATCACCAGCAGCATCACGAGCACGCTGATCGCGATCGCCCGCGGCGGGTTCGTCCTGGCCTTCGGCACCCGCTGGATGTGCACCCACATCACGAGCAGCGCGAGCAGCGGCACGCCGATGTGGATGAACACGAGCAGCGAGAACAGGCGGTCGTTGACGCTGTCCGGGTACATGAAGTTGCGGATCAGCGTGCCGCCGAAGCTCGGCAGCGCGTCCAGCCACTCGAAGCTCGCCACGGTGATCAACTGCGCGAGCTGGTCCCAGGGCAGCATGTAGCCGTTGGCACCGGAGACGTAGACCAGCCAGATCAGCGCCACGCCGCTGACCCAGGAAAACCAGCGGAAGCCCCGCAGCCGGTCGAAGGCGAAGTAGCGCAGCAGGTGCACGGCCATCGTCGCGACCATGGCGTCCGACGCGTAGCGGTGCACGCTGCGCAGCACGCCGCCGGCGAACCACTGGCCGTGGGTCAGCGCCTCGACCGAGCGGTAGGCGCCTTCGACGCTGGTGTCGAAGAAGGCGTACAGGTACAGACCCGTGCCGGCGACGATCCAGAACAGGAAGAAGGTGATCGCGCCGAGGTGGTACAGCGGGTTCAGCCGGTCACCGAAGGCCCGGTTGAAGACCGCCTCGGCTTGCATGAAGAGCCACTGCAGCAGGCCCTGCAGGCGGCCGATCATGGCGCAGATCGGCGCGCACGGAAGACGACGACGACGAACAGCACGCCGCCGGCGATCGCCAGCAGGCCGCCGAGCCCCATCAGCCCCATGCCCGCCACCTCGGCGGTGCTGCGCAGCACCTGCTCCGAGCCGGCCACCTTGCGCTGCACGCCGTAGCCGCCCGACCACACCAGGCCGACGATGTGCAGCAGCTGTCCGGCGCCGTACAGCAGCGGCTGCCAGACCGCCACCCGGCCCTGCGGCGTGCCGAAGCCCAGCCGCGGCATCAGCTGGTAGACCAGGCCCATCAGCGCCAGCGTGACGCCGACGATGCAGCCGTGGTAGTGCGCCGGGATCTTGACGTTGCTGCCGCTGATCGTCAGCCCGATCACGCCGCCGGCGGCGAACAGCAGCATCGACGCGACCAGCGCGGCGCGCAGCGGCCGCTGCGCGGCCGACAGGCCGCGGTGCGAGCCCACCGCCAGAACCACCGCCAGCGCGACCGGCACGATCGCCACGCCGCCGCCGAATCTCATCGCCCAGGTGTGCAGGTTCCGGTGCTCGACGGTCGCGACCTCGTGCGCCAGGTAGGCGTAGGGCGTGACGAAGACGCTGGCCAGCGCCAGCGCGAACATCAGCAGCGCCAGCCGCGGCGACAGCGGCACGCGCGCGCCGCTGGCCTGCGCCAGCGCCAGCCAGCCGACGAGCATCAGCAGCGTCCAGACGAACTGCAGCGCATGACCGCCGCCCCAGAACAGGATCTCGTAGTAGGCGCGCGCGTCCAGGCTGCGCGGCACCACCGCCAGCGACCAGGCGAAGGCGATCAGCGCGACCGCCGCCGACACCAGGCTGGCGTGCAGCCCGAAGCGCAGCGCGCCGGCACCGCCAAGGGCGCGCCCGACCGACCGCGCCGCCCACAGGCCGCGCACGACCTGCAGCGCGAAGCCGACCCCGAAGGCGGCCAGGCCGAACAGGAACAAGGTGCCGTCGAGCACCGGGATGTAGTTGGCCATCACCGGCGTGCCGGGGTCGACGAAGGCCGCCAGCGACATCAGCACGGTGCCGCCGATGCACAGCCCGAGCGCGACCCAGCTCAGGCCCTCGGCCCGCGCCGTGCTGTTCAGGCTCCACAGCATGCCGGCCATCGCCGCGAACCACACCGCGACCGACAGGTCGACGTGCACGACCAGCGCGACGCGGAAGAAGTCGGCCACCGGGAACCAGTCGTTCAAGCCCGGCGTTCGCGCGAGCACGAGCAGGATCGAGAACAGCCCCGAGCCGACCAGCGCCATCAGCCCCAGGCCCAGCCAGCCGCGCGCCAGCGCGCGTTGGGCCGCGTCGGGCACCGGCAGCGCGTAGTCGGCCGCTCGGGCCGGCGCCAGCGCGCCGGTCCAGGATGCAATGCTTGGCAGGATGTGCGTGCCCATGCTCACCTCAACGTGATGCCGCCTTGCTCGGCGTCGAAATCGATCACCAGCACCTGCAGCGGCGCCAGCCTGACCACCGCCTCGCGCTGGTGGGTGAACCCCTGCTGCCGTGCGTCGTCGTTCAGCCGGACGGCGATGCGGCGCTCGCCGGCGGCCACCGGCAACCGCTGGTAGGCGGCCGACGCGCCGTCCTTGGACAGCCCCGACGGCGGCGCGACCCGGCGCAGCACGGTCTGGCCGTCGATGTCGACCTCGACCGTCACGGGTGAGCGCTCGCGCGGGCACTTGACCGGCGCACGCATGTTCGGCGGCAGCTTGGCCAGTTCCTCGGCGCTCAGGGTCCGGCACTCGCCGGCCGGCTGGCCGGTGTGCGTGAAGCTGAGCTTGATCAGCGCCTGGTCGTCGCCGAGGTGCCGGTAGACCGGCCACTGCGAGAACACGCCGATCACCACCGCGAACGCCGCGTACAGCAGCACCTGGCCGGCCCAGGCGGCGGGCGTGGTTCGAGCGTGCGGGTCGGCGGCCGTCATGCGATCCTCGCGCGCAGCGCGTCGAGTGCCTGGCGCAGCGCCGACTCGTCACCGGCGCGGGCCCAGGCCACCGCCAGACGATCGGCCGGCACGCTGTCGCGCAGATGTGGTTCGCGTTCGCCGCGCAGCCGCTCCGCGGCCCAGCGCTGGCCGAGCCGGAACTCGCAGCCGCCCTCGGCGCAGCCGCTGACCAGCACGCCGGCGGCGCCGTCGCGCAGCGCGTAGTCGACAAAGGACGGCGGCAGCATGCCCGCGCACAGCAGGTCCAGGCGGACCACGTCGGCGCCTGCCAGGTGGTCGATGCGCGCGCCGTGCTCACAGCCGAAGGCGACGATCGGTCGCGCCGCGTCGGTGGCCGCGAGGCCGTCGCGCAGCCGTTCGCGCAGCCGCTGCATGGTCAGCTGCGGCATGTCGATGCCGGTGACCAGTTCGGCAACGCTGCGGAACGGCGTCGACGACGGACAGGCGCCGGCGCAGATCCCGCAGCCGGCGCACAGGTCGGCGTCGACCACCGCCAGTTCCTTGCCGACCTTCTGGTTCGGGTGCGGCGCCATCGTCACCGCCGCATAGGGGCAGTCGGCGAAGCAGCGACGGCAGCCGTTGCAGTTGGCCGGGTCGACGCGGGCCACCGGCGCGGCGGCACGGGCGGGCAGAAAGGGCATCACCAGCAGCGCGCCGAAGCCCGCGACCACCAGCGCCCAGACGGCCCCCGGCGACGTCGCATCGGTCAGCGGATGCACGAACAGCAGGATCCAGTCGAACGACAGCGCCGCCGGCACCCGGCTCGCATCGGCCGGACCCTGCAGCGCCACCGGAGCCGCCAGCGCCAGCGCCACCAGCACGAGACCCGTGCCCCAGGCGAGCGCGCGCGGCGGGAAGACGGCCGCGCGCGTGATGCGCTGGACGTGGAACCACAAGCCGAAGACGAGCAGCAGCGCCACCCCCAGGTGCACGAAGACGAACAGCGAGAACAGCCGGTCCGACACCGTGTCGGCGCTGAGGAAGTTGCGCGCCAGCGGCGTCGCCAGACCCGGCAAGGCGTCCAGCCACTCGGCGGTGGCCTGCGCGGAGTGGTGGCCGAGCGCGTCC
The DNA here is from genome assembly GCA_937975735.1 of uncultured Rubrivivax sp. Classification (GTDB taxonomy): domain Bacteria; phylum Pseudomonadota; class Gammaproteobacteria; order Burkholderiales; family Burkholderiaceae_C; genus Rubrivivax. The sequence goes on along the minus strand of CALJUI010000329.1, from coordinate 21,215 downwards.
CAGTTCAGCCAAAAGCCGCCGATCCCGAGCACGAAGGCGAAGGCCAGCAGCGGCACGCCGGTGAGCCAGGAGAAGCGGCGGAAGTGGCGGTAGCGGCCGTGCAGCCACTCGCGCAGCAGGTGCGCGAGCATCACGATCACGAAGGCGTCGGCGGCGTAGCGGTGCAGGCTGCGCAGCCAGCCGAAGTGCCACCAGGGCTGGTGCGACAGGCGCTCGATCGACGGGTAGGCACCGGCCGCCGAGGTATCGAGCACCGCGTAGAGGTAGATGCCGCTGAGGGCGAGCAGCCACAGGCACAGGAAGCCGATTGCCCCGAGGTGGCGCAGCGGGTTCAGCCGCGAGCCGAAGGCGGCGTCGAACAGCCGCTCCACCGACTGCCATCCGGCCAGCGCCAGCGCCGTCATGAGACGGCCTTGGCGCCGCGCGGCGCCGCGCGGCGGCGGCGCCAGTCGCCGCTCAGGTGCCAGCCGACGGTCAGGAAGAACAGCAGCCCGCCGCCGATCTCGGCGAACAGCGCGTAGTCGTAGCGGTACTGGCCGGTCTCCGGGTCGTACACCGTGCACAGGATGCGCACGCGCTCGATCACCCCGTCGAGCGTCAACCGTTCCGGCATCGGCGCCTGGCGCAGCAGCTGGCGCAGCGGCTCGCCGATCCGGTCGGTCGTCATGCGGTCGCCGTAGACCTGGGCGTGGATGCGGCCCTGCGCATCGACCACCGTGACCCCCAGCACGTGGTCGAAGCCGGCCGGCGTGGCAACGTAGCTGAAGCCGAAGTCGCGCGTCAGGCCGTCGACGGCCTTCGGGTGCGGGCTCAGGAAGGCCCAGTTGCGGTAGTCGATGCGGTGCTGGGCGGCGAAGGCGCGCATCGCCTGCGGCGAATCGAAGGGCTGGTTGAAGCCGATGCTGATCACGTTGAACTGGTTCGGCGTCAGCAGCTTGTCCAGGCCCTTGACCGCCTCGTGCAGCGTGCGCGTCTGCGTCGGGCAGACCTGGAAGCAGCCGGTGTAGATGAAGCTCACCAGCAGCGGCTTTCCGCGGTAGCTCGACAGGCGGACCGGCCGGCCGTCGCCGTCGAGCAGCGTGTGGTCGGGCACCTCGGAGCCGACCACCGCCTGGCTGATCCGCAGCGCGCCTCGTTCGTCCAGCGCCGGCACGCCGCCAGCGCGGACCGAGGCCGAGAACGCCAGCAGGACGAGGGCGAGCGCGGCCCGCTCAGCGCAGCGCGGCATCGACGGCCACCGCCGCGAGCAAGACGCTGAGCTGCACCATCGAGGCGAAGAACGACGCCATCGCCGTGGCGCGGTTCGGCGTGCGCGCGAGCGCCCGCGTCTTGTGAAGGAAGTGGGCACCGCCGATCAGCGCGCCGACGAGGTAGGCCGGTCCGGCGCCGAAGGCCGCCGGCAGCAGCGACGCGAGCACCAGCGCGATCGCGTTCCAGTGCACGATCCGCGCGGCCCGCGCGGGGCCCGCGACCACCGGCAGCATCGGCACGCCGGCGGCGGCGTAGTCGGCGTGGTGGGCGATCGCCAGGCTCCAGAAGTGCGGCGGTGTCCACAGGAACAGCACCAGCGCCAGCAGCACCGGCAGCGGCCCCAGCGACGGGTCCACCGCGGCGCCGCCGGCCAGCACCGCGAAGCTGCCCGACAGGCCGCCGACGACGATGTTGGTCCAGCTGCGCCGCTTGAGCCAGACGGTGTAGACGACGCCGTAGAAGAACGCGCCGAGGAAGATGTACAGCGCCGCGACGAGGTTCAGCGCCCAGGCCGCGGTGCCGACGGAGGCAGCGAGCAGCCCGGCGATCAGCGCCAGCCAGGCGCCCGACGTCTTCAGCGCGCCGCTCGCGAACGCGCGGTTTCGCGTGCGCTTCATCAGCCGGTCGGCGTCCGCTTCGACGAACTGGTTGAACGCGCCCGCCGCGCCCGAGGCGACCAGCACGCTCAAAGCCAGCACGAGCACCTGCCAGGGCGCCGGCGCGGCGCCCGGCGCGATCGCCAGCCCGGCCAGCGCGGTGATCATGATCAGCACGCCGATGCGCAGCTTGAAGATGCCGAGCACGGTGCGCGCCAGGCTGGCGCTCGCGGGCCGAAGGGTCATCTCGCTGCCAGACATGGTCGCCTCCCTCGGCTCAGCTCAGGCCCCAGAGCGTGGACAGGTACTTCCAGTTGATGAAGTAGTACAGCACGAAGGCGGTCAGGAAGACCATCGCCAGCACGAAGGTGCCCGGCGCGGCGAAGCCGCTCGAGCCGTGGCTTTGCGCGACGACGGTCGGCGCCTGGCGCGGGATCGGCGTGAACGACGCGCTCGTCGCGCCGACACCGAGCTTGCGGCCCCACAGCAGCGAGCCGACCGTGACGTAGATGTAGATCGCGCCGCCGGCGATGGCCACGATGCCGCTCAGGCCGACCAGGCCCATCATCAGGTAGGCCGCGCCCGGCCACTCGTAGGCCAGCGCCGCGCCGTTGAAGGCCATGTCCCAGTGGCGCCGCGAGACGCCCAGCGTGCCGGCGCCCATCATCACCAGGCAGAAGAAGTACATCGAGAAGCCGAAAAGGTAGGGCTGCCACTTCGCCAGCGTCGGCGCGATCATCTCGCGGCGGAACAGCACCGGGATCAGGTAGTAGGTCAGCGCCATGAAGGTCAGCGTGGTCCCGACGACGACGGTGGCGTGGAAGTGGCCCGGCACGTAGATTGTGTTGTGGATGATCATGTTGAGCTGCTCGGTGCCCATCATCACGCCGGAGATGCCGCCCAGGAAGCCGAAGCCGATGATCGCGATGAACACGCCGGAGAACACCGGGTTGCCCCAGGGCGCCTTGCGCAGCCACTCGAACAGGCCCTTGGTCAGCCCCTTGCCGCGCTGCGCGACCTCCATCGCGCCGGGCACCGTCAGCCCGTGCAGCATCGACGCCAGCACCGCGAAGTACATGAAGTAGCTGGTGTTGACGACCTTCCAGCCGGTCGACAGCCCGGGGTCGGCGAGCAGGTGGTGCGCGCTGGCGAGTTGCAGGAACAGGATGTAGAGCAGGAAGGCGGTGCGGCTGACGCGCTCGCTCATCGGTTTGGCGCCGAAGGCGATCGCGATCACCAGGTACCACACCGAGATGTGCGCCGCGACGTTGATCTGCTGCGACGAGTGGCCGAAGGCCCACCAGATCGTCCGGTAGACCAGCGCGTCGACGTTCTGCACCACACCGATCGACATCAGCCAGGTCGGGATCAGGATGATCGCGCCGGAGGCGATCGTGAACACCGCGATGATCGCCGCGGTGATCGCGCCGAAGGTCACCAGCGGGACCGAGCCCTGGTAGGTCTTGTCGCGCTTGGCGACGACCAGCGTGCCGAAGAACACGAAGCAGGCGATCAGCGCGCCGACCGCGAACAGGATCAGGCCGAGGTAGAACGACGGCGCGGCCATCATCGGCACGTACGACGTCATCATCACGCTGGAGCCGCCCTGGAACACCGCCACGTTGTTGGTGATCGCGCCGATCAGCATCAGCGCAAAGGCCAGCCAGGCGATCCTCGGGGTGGCCAGACGGCAGCGCAGCAGCGTCGACGACGCGAAGTACAGGATCGCCACCTCGAAGAAGATGATCCAGAAGATCAGCATGTCGATGCCGTGCGCGGTCAGCACCTGGTAGAAGGTGTCGGCTTCCAGCCAGTGGATCGCCGGCCAGCGCGTCAGCACGACGCCGATCGCGAGGATGCCGCCGATCAGCAGGAAGACCACCGCCGTCACGGCGTTGGCGATCATCAGCTTCTCGGCCTGGGATTCGAACTGCAGGCCCGAACGCGGGCAGGTGCGGTACGTCGTGCTCATGCGGCCCCCGTCACTTGATGTAGATGCGGCCGACCATCTGGTGATGGTTGATGCCGCAGAACTCGTTGCAGACCACCGAGTAGGTGCCGCTCTGGTTCGGGGTCACGGTGACCACGTGCTCGTAGCCCGGCACCATCTGCACGTTGATGTTGGCCGGCTGGAGCGAGAAGCCGTGGTTGTAGTCCATCGCCGTCAGGTGCAGGCGATAGGTCTTGCCCTTCTCCAGCTCGAGGATCGGCCAGAAGGCCCACAGCCGTGCGAGCATGTAGACGTCGCTGCCCGGCGGCGGCGCGACGACCGGGATGTTCTCCGCGGTCTCGGTGCGCACCGTGTACTGGTCGGCCATGGCCTGCGCCTTGGCCATGAACTTCTCGGGCGTGGTCTTGTAGGTCTCGGTCGACAGGTTCTGGTTGCCCCAGATGTGCCAGCCGACCATCATGAAGAACATGATCAGGCACCAGACCAGCGCGATCGCGATCCAGGTGCCCTCGACGCGGTCGATCGGGTGCTTGTACCAGAGCCTTTCGGCCGGCGGCAGGATGGCGCTCATGTCGGGTCCTCCCTCACTTGCCGACCGGAATCGTCAGGATGTCGATCACGCCCCACACCGTGTAGAGCAGCATCGGCACCAGCACGCCGAGGAACAGCAGCAGGAACGGGTTGTCGAGCAACTGCTGCATCCAGGGCACGGGCTCGTTCGGATCGTCTTCGACGGGACGGGTCATGGGTCTCTCCTCGGCGCGAAGCCAGTTCGACCGGCGATGCACGTCGGCGGCATCGCGGTTCGAAGGATTCTGTTGGGCCGCCCTGCCCGTTGGAATTGAACCAACTTAAGAAAGGCCGCGGCCGACGGCTCGGCCGCATCCGACTTGATCTGCGTCAGCAGGGCCTGCCCCTACCATCGCCGGCATGGACCCCGATCCCCGCCGCGCCCACGAGCCCGCCACCGGGCGTCGCCAGCTGCTCGACCGGCTGGCTTGGCTGACCGCCGCATTGCTGCTCGCCACGATCGGGCTGAGCGCCTACATGCGGCTCGCGCAGGCCGGGATCGGCTGCGCCGACTGGCCCGCCTGCTATGCCGAGTCGTTCCGGCTCGGCGCGACGGCCGAGCCGACCGCGGCCGAATCGGTGGCGCGGCTGGCGCATCGGATCGTCGCGACCGCGGCGCTGGCGCTGATGCTGGCGATGACGATGCTCGCCTGGACCGCCCGGCCCGCCTGGCCGGCGCAGCGCCGGTTGACGACGGCCCTGCTGGCATTGGCGCTGGGGCTGTCGGCGCTGGGCGTCGTCACGCCGGGGTCGCGCGTGCCGGCGGTCGGGATGGGCAACCTGCTCGGCGGCTTCGCCGCGCTGGCGATCTGCGCACGGATCCTGGCGCTGGACCGTGCCCGCGCCGCGCACGGCGACCGGCACCTGCGCACGCTGGCGCGCATCGCCGGTGTGCTGCTGGTCCTGCAGCTGGCCACCGGCGCCCTGCTCAGCACCAGCTATGCCGCCTTGGCCTGCGGTTCGCTCGACGAGTGCCAGCGTGCGGCCGCGGCCTCGGGATGGCCCTGGCAGGCACTCGATCCCTGGCGCGAACCGCGCTTCGCGTTCGACGCCCCCCAGGTGATGGCCGATGGCGCCCTGACACAGTGGCTGCACCGGATCGGCGCCATCATGGTGGCCGGATTGCTCGTCGCCACCGGCGTGATGGCGCTGAGGCGTGGCCACCCGGCGATCGGCATCGCGCTTGTCGTGCTGCCCGTGGCGCAGGTCGCCATCGGGCTGATCGCGTCGGCCTCAGGCCTGCCGCTGGCACTGGTGCTACTGCACAACCTCAACGCGGCCCTGCTGTTGTCGGCCCTGGTCCTGCTGGTGTAGGTCCGACCGCAGGCCGCTCCTCCGGCGGGCACTCCAATGCCGACAGAGCGGCCGACCGCAGGTCGATCGCCAGCGTGTCGCCTCCGACGCGATCGGGCACGAGCAGGCGCTCGCGCCCCTGGCAACTGGCCACGCGCGCCGCGGCCGGCATCGGGTCGCCGACGACGGCAAACGGCGCGCCCCGGCGGCGCACGTCGAGCTGGAGCAGGGCCAGCACGGCGCGCCCCTGGGGGTCGTCGGCCTCGCGACCGACGACGTAGGACTGGTCGGCGCTGAGGCCGAACTCGCGCAGCGGGCTCGGCAGGCGCGTTCGGCGCGGGTTCAGGAAACCCGGCCGCGCGAGGCCTTCGCGCAGCCGGTAGTCGTGCACCAGCCCGTCGAAGATCGGTTCGGCATCGGGGTCGAACGAGATCTCCCACAGCTCGGGCAGGCGATCGAAGGACACGATGAAGGACCGCCTCGACGGCGCCGCCCGGACGGCGGCCACATCGGACGCGATCCGCCCGTCGCTCGACCGGGCGGACAGCGTGCGCACGAGCTCGCCGGAGCGGCGATCGACGATCGAGACAAGGCCTGGCGAGGTCTCGATCCGCCACCGCCCGTCGGCCGACACGGCGCTCGGGCCCTGCTGCTGCGCCGCGGCCGGCGCCAGGCACAGCAAGAAGCCGGCCAGAACCCGCGGCCGCATGGCCCGCGCCGGATCAGCCCTTGAGGATGGCCTCGATCGCCGCCTTGAGGTCGGCGTCGTTGATCTTGTCCGGCCCGGTCGGCGCCATCGGCACGGGACCGAAGACGCCCGATCCGCCCTTGCGGACCTTGTCCATCAACTTGGCGGTGACGTCCTGGCCCTTGTACTTCGCGGCGATGTCCTTGAAGGACGGGCCGACGAGCTTCTTGTCCTGCGCGTGGCAGGCCATGCAGCCGGCCTTGGTCATGGCCTCGGTCGTCGCCGCCTGCGCGGCGCCCAGGGCGACGATGCCGGCGACGGCCAGAAGAATTCGCTTCATTCCCAAGATCTCCTCGTTCACGGTGCCGAGCCCACCCCGGCGTCCTGTGCCCTAACGCGGCAGCATGCCAGGGCGCCGACAGGGTCGGCGCCCTGGCCGCACGATCAGTACACGTCGTGTTGGGTGTTGTAGACGTTGAAGTGCCCGGTCGGGGTGATCAGGCGCGGGTCCTTGATCACGGCCTTGAGCTTGAGCGTCTTGTCGTCGACGACGACGAGCGCGCTCTCCTTGTCCTTGGCGGACCAGACCGCGAACCAGACCTCGTCGCCGGCCTTGTTGTATTCCGGCTGCACGACGCGCTTGGCGCCGTCGTCCTTCAGGCCGGCCCACTCGGCGATCGGCAGCACCGTGAAGCCCTTGTCGAGGTTGTTGATGTCGAACACCGCCACCGACTGCGAGATCTTCGCGTCGGGGTTCAGCGGCGTGTCCGAGTACAGGTGCTTGCTCTTCGGATGGCTCTTGATGAAGAGCGCGCCGCCGCCCTGCCCGTTGAGCTTGGCAACCTCCTTGAACGCGTACTGCTTGTGCTTGACCGGATCAGTGCCGATCAGCGAGATCGTCTCGTCACCGAGGTGGCCGGTGGCCCAGACCGGGCCGAACTTCGGATGGATGAAGTTGGCACCGCGCCCCGGGTGCGGGATCTTGCCGACCGGAATGATGGCCTGCAGCTTGCCTTCCTTGGCATCGATCACGGTGATCTTGTTGCTCTGGTTGGCGGCCACCAGGAAGTAGCGCTTGGTGCTGTCGAACCCGCCGTCGTGCAGGAAGGGCGCGGAGCCGATCTCGGTGACCTTCAGCGCGTCGATGTTCGAGTAGTCGACCAGCAGCGTCTTTCCGGTCTCCTTCACGTTGACGACGAACTCGGGCTTGAAGTGCGACGCGACGATCGCGGCCACGCGCGGCTCCGGGTGGTATTCCTGCGAGCCGACGACCATGCCGCGGGTGCTGACGATCTTGAGCGGCTCGAGCGTGTCGCCCTTCATGATCACGTACTGGGGCGGCCAGTAGGCGCCGGCGATGGCCAGCTTGTCCTCGTAGCCCTTGGCCTTGCTGGTGTCCACCGAGCGCGCCTCGAGGCCGATGCGGACTTCGGCGACGTTGTCGGGCACGGGCATCCACAGGTCGATCATGTTGATCTTGGCGTCGCGACCGATCACGAACAGGTAGCGACCGGAGGCCGACATGCGCGAGATGTGCACCGCGTAGCCGGTCTTGACGATGTTGATGATCTTCTTCGTGTCGCCGTCGATCAGCGCGACTTCACCGGTGTCGCGCAGGGTCGTCGAGAAGATGTTCTCGATGTTGAAGTTGTTCATCTTCTTCGTCGGGCGCTGCGCAGGGGGAACGACGACCTTCCAGGTCGCCTTCATCTGCGCCATGCCGAACTCGGGCGGCACCGGGGGATCGTGCTGGATGTAGCGCGCCATCACGTCGACGGTCTTCTCGTCCATCTCGCCCGACGTCAGCCAGTTGGGCATGCCGGCCGGCGAGCCGTAGGCGATGAACACCTTCAGGTAGTCGGTGCCCTTGCTCAGCGTCAAGTCGGGGGTCAGGGCCTTGCCGGTCGCCCCTTTCCGCAGCACCCCGTGGCAACCGGCGCAGCGCTCGAAGTAGGTCTTGCGACCGAGCTCGAACTCCGCCTGCGTCATCGGGGGCGCCTTCGGGTTGGTCGCCTGGTACATCGGCTCGCCGGCCAGTGGCGAACCGCCGGCCTGGTAGTTCGCCTCGGGCTGGGTGATGTGCTTCTTGTCCTGGGCCTGCGCGCCGGCGGCGACGAGCAGCGAGAGCACGAGCATTGAGATGCGTTTCATGTCGGTCACTCCGGTTCTGGCTGGGTTCTTCTTCGCTCGACGCTGATGATGGCGCGTGCGTCCGCTTCGGCCTTGAACTGCATCAAGCGTTCGACACGGAGAAGAAATAGACATAGATCAAGGCACCCCGGCGCATCGATCGGCAACCTCGCGGCTGTTTCGACCGACAACGCGGAGTTCCCATCGCTTCCATCCCCTCAGACGTCGTCCGTGGCCTTGCCCTCGGATCGCTTGTGCTGTCGATCGCCGGCCCCGTGTCCGCCCAGGACCCGCCGTCCGACGCCGTCGTCTTCATCACCGCCACGCGCACCGCGCGGCTGGCGGTCGACGCGCCGGCGGCGCTGAGCGTCGTGACGCGGCGCGACATCGAGGCGCGCGGCGCCGACAACGTGCTCGACGCGCTGCGCGGCGAGACCGGCATCGCGTTGCAGGGGCGCACGATCGCCGGACGCAAGTCCTTCGGCATCCGCGGCACCGAGGGTCGCCACACGCTGTTCCTCGTGGACGGCAAGCGGATCAGCGCCAGCGAAGGCGTGATCGGCCATTCCGACTACCAGTTCGACTGGATCCCGGTGGCCGACATCGAGCGCATCGAGATCGTGCGCGGCCCGATGTCGGTGCTGTACGGTGCGGAGGCGCTCGGCGGCGTCGTCAACATCATCACGCGCCGGCCCGGCGACCAGTGGCGCGTCAACGTGAACAGCCAGCTCGCGGTCACCGACGGCGGTCGCGGCGGCGACGGCGAACGCCTGGCCGCGGGCCTGTCGGGTCCGCTCGCGCGCGACCTGTCGCTGCGACTGGGCGCCAGCGTCGCTCACCAGTCGGCGCTGCAGACACCGCAGGACCCGCGCCTGACCGAGATCGAAGGGCGCCGGCGCGAGGACCTGTCGCTGGGCCTCGGCTGGCAGCCGGTCGCCAGCCACCGCATCGAGGCCGAGGCGCGTGCCGGCGACGAGAAGCGCGACGGCGTCGGCCGCGAGACGCGCGGCGCGCGGCGTTACTACGACAACCTCACCGACCTGACCCGCCGCCAGGTCTCGCTCGGCTGGACGGCAGACTGGGCCGGGCCGATGAACCCGCAGACCCAGTTGCGCGCCTACGCCACCCGGCTGCGGATGGACAACGCGCGCAGCAACGGCGTCGCGAGCCTGAGGCCCGAGCAGCTCGACGACCGCATCGTCGAAGGGCAGGCCAGCCTGGAGCCGAACCGCCAGCACACGGTGGTGGCCGGGTTCGAGCATCGGCGCGAGACGCTGCGCATCACCGGCCTGCCCGGCGGCGAGGGGGCGGTGGACCATCATGCCTTGTACCTGCAGGATGAATGGCGCGCGGGTGCCGACTTCCACCTCACCGCCGGCCTGCGGCTGGACCGGCACCAGCGCTTCGGCCAGGAGTGGAGCCCGCGCCTGTACGCGGTCTGGCACCCGTCGCCCGGCTGGACGGTCAAGGGCGGCGTCGCGCACGGGTTCAAGGCGCCTTCGCTGAAGCAGATCTCGCCCGACGCCGCCGAGGACCAGGGCCCGTTCACCTATTTCGGCAACCCGGCGCTGCGCCCGGAGACGAACGACTCGGTCGAGCTCGGCATCGGCCACGACAGCCCTCGCCTGGCGTGGCAGGCGATGGTCTTCCACAACCGCGTGCGCGACCTGATCGTGCACGATCGCAGCCTCGGCGTGATCAACGGCAAGCCATCCTTCATCTACGACAACCGTGATCGCGCGACGCTGCAAGGCGTCGAGTGGTCGGCACGCTGGCAGGGCCCGGGCGGCTTCGGCGCCGGCGCCAGCGTGCAGTACCTCGACGCGACCGACGGCGACGGACGCCGGCTCGAGAAGCGCCCGCGCTGGGGCGTGGCGCTGCGCACCGACTGGCAGCGCGGTCCGTGGCGCATCGGCGCCGACCTGAACCACCACGCCGACCAGTGGCTCAAGAGCCTGAGCGGCAGCGCGCTCGAGCCGGTGCCGTCGATCACGCGCGTCGGCGTCTGGGGCGTGTATGCCCTGGGCGGCGGCCTCGAGCTCAGCGCGGGCATCGACAACCTGACCAACCAACGCCTGGCCGACGTGTCGGCGCTGTTCACCTATGCCGAGGCACCGCGCACCTACCGCGTGGCGTTGCGCGGGCAGTTCTGAACCGGACCGGTGCGCGCGCCGACGTACGATGGGCGCATGATCCTCGAGACCATCGAACTGCACCCGGGCGCCACAGCGCGCGCGTCACTGATCATCCTGCACGGCCTCGGCGCCGACGGCACCGACTTCCTGCCGATGTGCGACGCGCTCGACCTGAAGGCGGTCGGCCCGGTGCGCTGCGTGATGCCGCGCGCGCCCGAGCGGCCGGTGACCATCAACGGCGGCTACCGCATGCGCGCCTGGTACGACATCCTCGGCGCCGAGATCGACAAGCGCGAGGACGAGGCCGGCGTGCGCGAGTCGATCGCCCAGGTGCACGCGCTGCTCGACCGCGAGGTCGCGCGCGGCGTGCCCGCGAACCGCATCGTGCTGGCCGGCTTCTCGCAGGGCTGCGCGATCACGCTGGGCGCCGGGTTGCGCTACCCGCAGGCGCTGGCCGGGCTGGTCGGCCTGTCGGGCTACCTGCCGCTGGCGGCGTCGACCGCCTCGCAGCGCCACGAGGCGAACCGGGCGACGCCGATCTTTCTGGCCCACGGCCGCGGCGACGAGGTCGTGCCGATCGCGCGCGGCGCCGCCTCACGCGACGCGCTGACGGCGCTCGGCCACCCGGTCGACTGGCACGACTATCCGATGGAGCACTCGGTGTGCATCGAGGAGGTCGGCGACCTCGACCGCTGGCTCAAGCAGAGACTGGCTTGAGCGCGGGTGCCTCGGCGGCGACGGTGACGCGGTTGCGCCCGCCCTGCTTGGACGCGTAGAGCGCGCGGTCGGCACGCTCGAACCAGGCGTCGGCCGACTCGCCGGCCATCTGCGCCGCCAGGCCGATCGAGATCGTCACCTGGCCGATCGTCTGATTGCTCTCGCGCTTGCGAATCCGGCTCGCCGCGACCGTGGCGCGCACCCGCTCGGCGGCGATCTGGCCCTCGGCCAGCGTCGTCCGCGGCAGCAGCACCGCGAACTCCTCGCCGCCGACGCGCGCCGCATGGCTGCCGTCGCGCAGACTGGCCTGAATGGCCTTGGCCACGACCTTCAGCACCTGGTCGCCGAACAGATGACCAAAGCTGTCGTTGATCTTCTTGAAGTGGTCGATGTCGCAGACCAGCAGGCAGGCCCCGGCCTCGCCCCTGTTGGCAGCCTCGAGCAGCAGCGGGTCGAAGGCGCGGCGGTTGCCCAGTCCCGTCAGGCTGTCGAGCAGGGCCTCGTCGCGCGAGCGCTCGATCTCGCGCCGCAGCTGCTCGATCTCGCGCTGGCTCGTCGCCAGCTGCGCCTGCAGTTCGCCGACCGATTCGCGCATGGCCTGGGTCTCGGCGCGCATCCGCTCGGAGACGGGGGCCTCGGTGGCGCGTCCGGTCTGGATGTCGTCGTGCCACCGGGCCAGCGACGCGTCGAAGTGCTGCGCCTGCTCGCCGGCGCGGCTGGCCGACACCGCCATCTCGCCGAGCAGCCCGCGCACGCCGTCGGCCACGCGCTGGGCGGCCTGCTCGTCGGCGCTCAGCACGAAGTGGTCGTAGAGGTAGGTGGTCTGCTCGTCGTCGAGCGGCTGGCCGTCTCGGGTGAGCTCGGCGATCGCCTCGCTGAGGGCGCGGTTGGTGCCGGCGACATGCTCGTACCAGACCGCATAGCTCAGCGGATGCGGCGCCGCCTTCTGGCGCGACATCAACGGCAGCGCCAGTCGCAGCAACTCGGCGCTGCGGGTGGGGCTGTCGGCGTAGCGGTGGCGAACCATGGAGCGGCGGCGGGCGCGGTATCCGGACTGGGACCTTGATTGTCGGCCGCACGACGCCGCACCCAAGGCGACGCGACGCGCGACGCGTGCGGTTTGCCTCGGCACGAGCGACCGCGAGTGAGCGTTCGCTGAGGCCCCTCAATCAGAACTGATCCTCGGCAATAAGACACCACGGGCAACCCCCGCCGAGCCAGGCGCTATGCTCTCCGCCCCCATGGCCGCCATCCACATCACCGACATCGAGCGCGCGATCAACTACTGGCGCGCCCGTCACCCCTCGCCCGACGGCATCGTGGCCTGCGCGCAGGTGCTGGCGCTGGCCGAGGTCTACGCGCTGCTCGTGTACTACCGCGAGTCCGAGTGCGACGAGGCGACGATGCCGCCGGCGGCGCGCGAGGCCTGGCTCGGCTGGTACGCCACGACGCCCGACGCGCCCTGCATCGCGATCTGCTCGACCAGTCAGGGCGACCCGGTGTGCAAGGGCTGCGGCCGCACCTTCGACGAGGTGCAACACTGGACCGGCCTGAGCCCGGCGGAAAAGCGTGCGGTCTGGCGCCGCATCACCCAACAGGGCACCGCGTGGCGCTTCAACCGCTACGCCGAGCGGGCGCGCCGCGCGACCGGCGTCGACCATCCCGACCCGACCAGCCTCGAGGCTGGCCGTTGAGCGCCGAGCGCGCGACCAATCTGAGACGCATCGGCGAACTCGCCTGGCCGGTGCTGGTGGGCCAGCTCGCGGTGGTCGGCTTCTCGACCATCGACACGCTGCTGGTGGCGCGCTTCGCCCGCGACGACCTGGCCGCGCTGTCGGTCGGCGCGGCGGCCTACATCACGGTGTTCATCGGCCTGGCCGGCGTGGTGCTGGCGCTCGGGCCGATCGTCGGCCAGCAATTCGGCGCCGGCCGACTGGAGCCTGCCGGGCGGCAGCTGCACCAGGCGGCCTGGCTGGCGGTCGGGCTGTCGGTGGTCGGCGCGCTGCTGCTCGTCTTCCCGCAGCCCTTCCTGGCGATCGCGCAGGCGCCGCCCGAGGTCGAGCACAAGCTGCGCGGCTACCTGATCGCGCTCGCCGTCGCCCTGCCCGCCGCACTGCTGGTCCAGGCCTACCGCGGCTTCAACAACGCGATCAGCCGGCCGAAGGCGGTGATGGCGCTGCAGATCGGCGGCCTGGTGGCCAAGGTGCCGTTGACCGCGCTGCTGGTCTTCGGCTGGCCGGCGGTCGGGCTGCCGGGGCTGGGCGTGCTCGGCTGCGGCGTGGCCACCGCGATCGTGATGTGGCTGATGGCCGGCCTCGCGCTGCTCGTGCTGCGCCGCGACCGCTTCTACGACCGCTTCGCGCTGCGTGGCCGCGGCTGGGACCGGCCGGACCGGCGCGCGCTCGGCGCGCAGCTGCGCCTGGGCCTGCCGATGGGGCTGTCGATCCTGATCGAGGTCAGCGGCTTCGCCTTCATGGCGATCTTCATCGCCCGGCTCGGCGTCGTGCCCTCGGCGGGCCACCAGATCGCGTCGAACCTGACCGCGCTGATGTTCATGGTGCCGCTGGCGCTGGCCAATGCGACGACGACGCTGGTCGCGCAGCGCATCGGCGCTGCCGACCTCGCCGACGCACGCCGCCTGGGCTGGCATGGCGTGCAGGCCGGCACCGCGATCGCGCTGGTGATGGCGGCCGCGCTGATGCTCGGGCGCGAGTGGATCGCCCGGCGCTACTCGACCGACGCCGCGGTGCTGGCGGTGGCGGTGCCGTTGCTGGGCTGGCTTGCGCTGTTCCACGTCGCCGACGCAATGCAGGTGATCGCCGCCTTCGTGCTGCGCGCCTACCGCATCGTGACGCTGCCGATGCTGATCTACGCGGGCAGCCTGTGGGGCGTCGGCATGGGCGGCGGCTACTGGCTCGCCTTCCATCCGCCGGCCTGGGCGCCAACGACCTGGCATGGCGCCGCGGGCTACTGGGTCGCCGCCAGCGCCGGGCTGATCGTCTCCGGTATCGCGCTGGTCGCGCTGCTGCACTGGACCGTGCGGCGCATGGCCGACGACCTCAGCTCGCCCGCGGCAGCGTGAATTCGAAGCAGCTGCCACCGCCATCGTGCGGCAGGCAGCGCACCGACCCGCCATGGCGCTCGGCGATCTGGCGCACCAGGGCCAGTCCGAGCCCGACGCCGCCGGCGCGTTCGGCATGGCCGGGCAGGCGGAAGAAGGGCTCGAAGATGCGTTCGCGCAGCGCCTCCGGCACGCCAGGGCCGCGGTCGCAGATGCGCACCACCGCCGCACCGGCGCCGAGCTGCACGCTGGCCTGGATCTCGCCGTCGCCGTAGCGGCGCGCGTTCTCGAGCAGGTTGCGCAGCGCGCGCCGCAGCAGCCGCTCGTCGCCGCGCACGACCGCGGCGTCGCCGCCGGCGTCGACCTGGACCCGAGACGCCTCCTCCGCCAAGAGCGCGAGCAGGTCGACCGGATCGGCCGGCGGCGGCTCGGCCTGGGCGTCGAGCCGGCTGGCCAGCAGCACCTCCTCGACCAGCGCGTCGAGCTCGGCGATGTTGGTGGTGATCTCGGCCCGCAGTCGCTGTCGCTGCGCCGGCGCCGCGTCGTCGATCATCGTCAGCGCCATCTTCAGCCGCGCCAGCGGCGAGCGCAGTTCGTGGCTGGCGTTGGCCAGCAGGCTCTGGTGCGAGCGCACCAGCGCCTCGATTCGTGATGCCGATCGGTTGAAGCTGGCGGCCAGCGCAGCGACCTCGTCGCGGCCATCCTCGGCGACACGCTGGTCCAGCGCGCCGGCGCCGAAGGCCTCGACGCCCTGCTTGAGCGCTTCCAGCCGGCGCGTCAGCCGGCGCACCACCGGCCAGGCGCCAAGCGCGACCGCCGCGAACAGCAGCGCGAGCAGCGCGGCCAGCGCAGCACCATCGGGCAGGCCCGGCCAGAGCCGATCGAGCGGGCGCGGCCCGAGCCGGCGGGCGCCCGCCGGACCGCCGGGTCGCCACGCCCACAGCGTGCGGCCGTCGTCGAGCCGGATCGGCACGACCCGTCGCGGCCCCGGCCCGCCTTCACCCTCGCGCCGCAGATAGGCCTCGGAGGCGCCGATGCGCTGCCCATCGGCGTCGTCCAGCGCCAGCGGGATGCGCAGCCGGCGCCCGAGTTCGCGCAGCGCCTCGGCCTGCACCTCGCGCGGCTCGTCGGCAGGCGGCAACGACCGCTGGACCAGCTCGGCCCAGGCCTCCACGCGCTCGCGCACCGCGCCGTCGAAGCGGCGCCGCTCGTCGTCCAGGTGCCGCTGCACGAGCCAGCCCGACACCAGCGCGAACAGCGCCAGCGCCACCACCACGGTGAGCCAGATGCGCAGGTACAGCGAGCGCATCAGCCGCCGTCCGCGTCCTGGTCCTGCTTGCGTGCGAAGACGTAGCCGCTGCCGCGCACCGTCAGCACCCGACGCGGCGACTTCGGATCGTCCTCGATGACCGCGCGGATGCGCGAGATGTGGACGTCGATGCTGCGGTCGTAGGCCTCCAGCGGATGCCCCTTGAGCGCGTCCATGATCTGGTCGCGCGACAGCACCCGCCCTGGGCTGCTCGCGAGCACGACGAGCAGGTCGAACTGGTGCCCGGTCAGTTCGCAGGCCCGGCCGTCCAGCCGCGCCTGGCGGGCGCCGAGGTCGATCTCCAGGCGGCCGAAGCGCAGCACCTCGTCGGCCTGCGGCTCGGGCGAGGCGCGGCGCAGCAATGCCTTCACCCGCGCCAGCAGCTCGCGCGGCTCGAAGGGCTTGGGCAGGTAGTCGTCGGCGCCGAGTTCGAGGCCGACGATGCGGTCCAGGGGCTCGCCGCGCGCGGTCAGCATCAACAGCGGCAGGCGCCGCGTACGAGGCTGGCCGCGCAGCTCGCGGGTGAGCTCCAGACCGTCGCCGTCGGGCAGCATCAGGTCGAGCAGCAGCGCATCGTAGGGTGCCTGGCCGAGGCGCTCGCGGCCGGCGCCGAGCGAGCCGGCGACGTCGACCGCGAAGCCGTGACCGCGCAGGTAGTCGCCCACCATGTCGGTCAGGCGGGCGTCGTCGTCGATCAGCAGCAGGCGGGGCGTCGGGCTCATGGCGACATCATGCCGCAGGCCCCGGCGCGCGCCGGGGCCCGAGGCGGTGCGCGATCAGCTCGTCGGGCGATCGAGCGAACGGCGCTCCTCGTGGTGGCGGCGCATCATCTCGCCGCGGCGCTGCATGCGCTCGCCGATCTGCTTGCGCTGCTCGGGGGTCAGCACGCGGCTGGCCTCGACCATCGCCTGCGTCATGCGCTGGCTGCGGCGGTCGTGCCCGGCCATCATCTGCTGGCGCAGCGCCTCGACTGCGTTGGCGTCGACGGTCGGCTGCGTGAAGAGCTGGCGCATCTGCTCGCGCAGGCCGCGCTGGGTCTCGTGCTGCGCGCGCATGTCGGCGCGCGCGGCCTCGTGGATCTGGCGGATCTGGGCGCGCTGCTCGGCCGTCGCATTGACGGCGTCGAGCATGCGGTCCATGCCGCGGCCGCCCATCTGGCCGACCTCGGCCGGGCCGTGGCCGCGCGGGCCGGCATGGGCGGTGGACAGGCCGGCCGTGGCGACGAACAGGGTCGAGGCGAGCACGGCGGTCATCAGGGTGCGGGAGGTCTTCATCGGGCGTCCTTCAGGGCGGGTTGGCGATGAAGGCATCGTGCCGGTGCCGCGTTGGCGGCATTTGCGCAGCGGGTAAAGAACTGTGTCGGCGCGGCGGCCGACGAGGCCTCAGGACGCCGCGTCGACGCGCACCAGGCGGCGTTGCAGCTGGAAGCGCGGCTGGGCGCTGCGCAGGTCGAGCCGCAGCAGCACGCCGCTGTGGCGGTCGATCACGATGGCGCCGTCGAGCCGGGTGCTGGCGTCGCCGGACTGCACGTCGCCGAAGAGCTCGACCACTGCCGCGTCGAAGCGGCGACCCGCGATCTTCTGCGGCCCCACCGCGACGACCTGGCCGCGCACGCGGGCGCGCACGAAGGGCTCGTCGACGATGCGCATTTCGCCGGCGACGATCTGGCCGAGGTCGAGCTCGCGCTTGAGCAGGCGCTGCCAGACGATCGCGCCGGCGGGCGCCTCGGTGACGTTGCCGGCCAGGTCCTGCCGCCAGGTGCCGGACCGCTCGTGCGACGAGAGCTGGAACTCGATCTCGTCGCGCCGCAGCGCGACGATGGTCATCACCCGCTGGCTCAGCGGCTCGCGCAGGCCTTGGCGGTCCTCGTAGGCCAGTCGCTCGCCGGGCAGCACCGGCATCAGCGCGGCGCGGTCGGGCGACAGCTGGTCGGATCGCGGCGGGCAGTCGCGCGACGCCGCCGCGGCCTGCAATGCCTCGTAGCGGCCCTTCAGGCCCGCCAGCGCCTGCGCCTCGGCGCCGTCCGGCCGCATCGCCAGCAGCGCCGGCCAGAACACCGACAGCCCGAGGCCGAGCGCGACGTAGTGCTGGCCGGCACGCTCGTCGACCGTCCAGGCGACATCGGCCGCGCGCTGCTGCACGAGGTCGGTCTCGTCGTGGATGCGGGTGCAGCTCCAATCGCGGAACTGCGCCGGGTCGACCGGCGCCGGCGCCACATCGGCCGAGCGCGTCGCGCAGCCGGCCAGGGCGACCAGCGCGGCCAGGCCGAGGGCGATGTGTCGGGGGTGAGGCACCCGTCTATTGTGCCGCGGGGTGCCGCGGGGTGCCGCGGGGGCCGCTGCATGCGATCTTTGGCGGAAAGGGAGGGATTCGAACCCTCGGTACAGGAGAACCTGTACGCCGGATTTCGAATCCGGTGCATTCGACCACTCTGCCACCTTTCCTGATGCGTGGTCTCGCGCTAGGCGAAGCCCTGCATTCTAGACGAACTGCAGTTCGAGCCCGCGCAGTCGCGCATCGCCGGGCTCGGTCCGCCAGCGCTCGCCGGGCGCCACGGGCCAGGCGTCGGTCAGCGTGCCGGTGGTGACCACCTCGCCGGCCCGCGCGTGCCAGTCCGGCGAGGTGCCGGGCATCGCGCGCAGCCACTGCTGCAGCGCCTGCACCGGCCCGTCGAGCACCACGGCGCCACGGCCCTCGTCGATCAGGTCCGCGCCGCGCCACAGGCGCATCGCGGTGGCGGACAGCGCGCCGACCAGATCGGGCCAGTCGGCGACGGGGCTGCGCGGGCCGACGACCAGCCGGCCGTGAAGCCCGTAGTCGGCCACCGTGTCGGCCGCGCTGCCGAAGCGCCAGCCGGCGTAGTGCGTGTGCACGATCTCGACCCCGTGCGCCACCCAGTCGATGGCCTCGACCAGCGCGTCGAGCGTGCCGTCGGTCGGCGGCACGCTGCGGAACCCGAACACGATCTCGGGCTCGATGCGAGGCTGCACCAGGCCGTCGAGCGGCACGTCGGCGGCGCCGCCATCGAGCAGGGTCAGCGAGCTCTGCCACACCCGCCCCCAGATCGGCTGGTGCACGCCGTAGCGAGGCCAGATGCTGCGGTTGGTGAAGCCGATCTTCCAGCCCCGCGGCATGTCGCCCTCGGCAAGGCGGCGCTGCTCGATCGCGCGCGCGACGCGGTAGGCGTCGTGCAGCGCCAGCCCGCCCTCGCGGACGCTCGGCAGGTCGACCAGCGTCGCGCGCCGTCGCGCTTCGAGCAGCGTGTCGACCAGCGGATCGTCGCTCATGGCCTCAGTGTCTCCTCCCCGCGCAGGTAGGGCCGCAGCGCGGCCGGGATGCGGATGCTGCCATCGGCCTGCTGGTGGTTCTCAAGCACCGCCACCAGCGCGCGGCCGACCGCCAGGCCCGAGCCGTTGAGCGTGTGCACGAGTTCGGGCTTGCCGCCGGCGACGCGATAGCGCGCCTGCATGCGCCGCGCCTGGAAGGCCTCGCAGTTGCTGCACGAGCTGATCTCGCGGAAGGTCTGCTGCGCCGGCAGCCAGACTTCCAGGTCGTAGGTCTTTGTGCTGCCGAAGCCCATGTCGCCGGTGCACAGCGTGACCACGCGGTAGGGGAGCTCCAGCTTCTTCAGGATCGCCTCGGCATGGCCGACCATCTGCTCGAGCGCGGCGTAGCTCTGCTCGGGATGGGTCACCTGCACCATCTCGACCTTGTCGAACTGGTGCTGGCGAATCATGCCGCGCGTGTCGCGCCCGGCGCTGCCGGCCTCGGATCGGAAGCAGGGGCTGTGCGCAGTCAGCCTGATCGGCAGCGCGGCGGCATCGACGATCTGCTCGCGCACGCTGTTGGTCAGGCTGATCTCGCTGGTGCTGATCAGGTACTGCTCGGGCTGGTCCTCGTCACCACCACGGGACACCCAGAACATGTCCTGCCTGAACTTCGGCAGCTGGCCGGTGCCCTCGAGGACCTCGCGGTTGACGATGTACGGCGTGTAGCACTCCGTGTAGCCGTGCTCGGCGGTCTGGACGTCGAGCATGAACTGGGCGAGCGCGCGGTGCAGTCGCGCCGCCGGCCCGCGCAGGAACGTGAAGCGCGCGCCCGACAGCTTCGCGCCGGTCTCGAAGTCCAGGCCGAGCGGCGCGCCGAGGTCGACGTGGTCCTTCGGCGCGAAGTCGAAGCGACGCGGCTCGCCCCAGCGCCGCACCTCGACGTTGGCCGACTCGTCGGGGCCGTCGGGCACGCTGGCATGCGGCAGGTTCGGCAGCTGCATCAGCATCGTCTGCAGTTCGGCCTGGATCTGCTCGAGTCGGTCGGCGCCGGCCTTGAGCTGCTCGCCGATGCCGGCGACCTCGGCCATCGGCGCGGCGGCGTCCTCGCCCTTGCCCTTGGCGATGCCGATCTGCTTGGACAGCGCGTTGCGCCGGGCCTGCAGCTGCTCGGTCGCGGTCTGGATCTGCTTGCGCTCGGCCTCGAGCGCCTGGTAGCGCGGCACGTCGAGGAAAGGCTGCGGGCGCTGTCGGCGTTCGAGCTGGGCGACCACGGCGGGCAGGTCCCGGCGCAGCAGGGTGATGTCGATCATGGCGGAGGTTCCGGTGGGTCAGGCGTGGCGATGGGGATGCGCGGCGCGCGCGAGCGGCGTCAGGATCGCGACGCCGCGGCCTCGTTCATGCTTCGGTCGCCGAGGCCGCGCGGCAGCGGGAAGTGCACCGACTCGGCGACGCCGTCCATCTTGCGGATCGTCAGCGCCCCGAGCTCGCGCAGCCGCAGCACGACCTGCTGCACCAGCAGTTCGGGCGCCGAGGCGCCGGCGGTCAGGCCGACGCGGCGGCCGGCGTCGAACCACTCGGCCTTCAGGTCCTCGGCGGCGTCGACCATGTAGGCCGGCGTGCCCAGGCGCTGGGCCAGCTCGCGCAGGCGGTTGGAGTTGCTGCTGGTCGGGCTGCCGACGACGATGACGACGTCGACCACCGGCGCGAGCAGCTTGACCGCGTCCTGCCGGTTCTGCGTCGCGTAGCAGATGTCCTGCTGCTCGGGCTCGCGCACGTGCGGGAAACGGCGCTTGACGGCGGCCAGGATCTCGGCGGTGTCGTCGACGCTGAGCGTGGTCTGCGTGACGACGGCCAGCCGCTCGGTGCGCGGCGCGACCCTGGCCACGTCGTCGACGTCCTCGACGAGGTGGATGCCCTCGCTGAGCTGGCCCATCGTGCCCTCGACCTCAGGGTGGCCCTTGTGGCCGATCATGACGAACTCGTAGCCTTCCTTGGCCAGCTTGGCGACCTCGACATGGACCTTGGTCACCAGCGGGCAGGTCGCGTCGAAGACCTGGAAGCCGCGCTGCGCGGCCTCGCTGCGCACGGCCTTGCTGACCCCGTGCGCGCTGAACACCAGGGTCGCGCCGGGCGGCACGTCGGCGAGGTTCTCGATGAAGATCGCGCCCTTGCCCTTCAGGTCGTTGACGACGTAGGTGTTGTGCACGATCTCGTGGCGCACGTAGATCGGCCGGCCGAAGCGCTT
>CALJUI010000328.1 GCA_937975735.1 uncultured Rubrivivax sp. | reverse complement strand
CACCTTCGAGGACCCTGACCCTGACCTGCTGGAGGCCATCGCGGCGCCCCTGCGGTCCAAGCGGCAGACCGGGCCGAACAGGGCCCCGCAGGACACGGGCGGAGCCGCGCCGCGCCAGCGGGCGTGCCAGGCGCAGCAGCGCGCGGTCGTGGCTGACCAGGCAGCGCGCGCCGGCCACCACGGCCAGCTCGGCGAAGACCTGGTCGTCCGGGTCGCTGCAGCGCGGCAGGTCGCGCGGCGCGACGAGCGGCGCAGGCCACAGATCGGCCATCGCGTCGTGCGTCGCCAGCGCGCCATCGGCATCGTGGCCCCAATGCGACAGGCTCGGGTGGCGCAGCATGCGCGCCAGCTCGTCGCGCATAGCGGTGCAGCTGAACCAGCGCAAGCGCCCGGACTGCAACGCGTGCACCAGCGGTGCCACGCGCGGGTTGCCGAAGAGCAGCCAGTCCAGGGCCACGTTGGTGTCCATCACCAGGCCGGGGCGGCCGGCGCCGGCCTCGGGCGCGTCGCGCGGCGCTGCGTCCGGCTGGGCGTGGGGCTTCTTGCTCATGCGGGGATTGCGGAATATACTAGAAGGCTTTTCGGCACTCCGTGCCGCGCTGCGCCATGCCGAGACAGGCCGGGCGAGCGTGGTCGCAGGTGGTCGCACCGGCCGGGACCCTGGGCAAACCGGGGCCCGATCCAGCGGCGGCGCACAGGGCGGGGCACAGGGGGCCATGAGAAGCGGCGCGCGTCAGCGGGCGATGGGCGGGGGTGATCCACCTCCGAACGGGCCGGGCGAAGGGGCGCCGGGGATCGTGTCGATCCCGGCCAGGTGGAAGCCAGGCGGCGACGTCGCTGCATGGGCCACGTGGCCGGAAGCGGGGCGGTTCGACAACCAGATTGCGTGACTTCAACGGGAACAAGTTACCTATGCCCACCATCAACCAGCTCGTGCGCCAAGGCCGTCAGGTCGAAGTCACGAAGTCCAAGTCGCCGGCGATGCAGAACTGCCCGCAGCGACGCGGCGTGTGCACCCGCGTGTACACCACCACGCCGAAGAAGCCGAACTCCGCGCTGCGCAAGGTCGCCAAGGTGCGCCTGACGAACGGCTTCGAGGTCATCTCCTACATCGGTGGCGAAGGCCACAACCTGCAGGAGCACAGCGTCGTGCTCGTGCGCGGCGGCCGTGTGAAGGACCTGCCTGGCGTGCGCTACCACATCGTGCGCGGCTCGCTGGACCTGCAGGGCGTCAAGGACCGCAAGCAGTCGCGCTCCAAGTACGGCGCCAAGCGCCCGAAGAAGGCCTGAGGTCTTCGAGCGAACGGTCGGCCCGGGTCTCCCGCGGCCGGCTCCCAGGCCGCCGGCATCCG
>CALJUI010000327.1 GCA_937975735.1 uncultured Rubrivivax sp. | reverse complement strand
AGGCCGGGCGCGCGAGCGTCATGGCCGCCCTGCCCGACGCCGGCCAGCTGGCCTGATCCTATTCATCCCCGGCCCCTGCCGCCACCCGCGTCGCCCCTCGCCGTCGCGCCGGAGAACAGACACGTGAATCCCCGTCCCTTTCCGTTGCCGCTGCGCCTGAGCGCCATCGCGCTGGCCGCCGCCATGGTGGCTGGCTGCTCCAGCCTGGGCAACATGTTCAGCGGCGAAAAGGTCGACTACCGCAGCGGCGCCCGCCGTACGCAGGGCCTGGAGGTGCCGCCCGACCTGACCCAGCTCGCGCGCGAAGGCCGCTACCAACCGCCGGCGGCCGTGGTCAGCGCCGCCGGTGCCGGCGCCGCAGCCGCGCCGGCCGCACAAGCAGGCGACCCGACGCTGGCGCCCAAGCAGCTCGGCGAACTGCGCATCGTGCGCGATGGCCAGCAACGCTGGCTGGTGGTGCCGATGAGCACCGAGACCCTGTGGCCGCAGCTGAAGTCCTTCTGGATCGAGCGTGGTTTCACGATTGCCAGCGAGGACGCTGCCGCAGGCGTCATCCAGACCGACTGGGCCGAGAACCGCGCCAAGCTGCCGCAGGACGGCATCCGCGCGTTGATCGGCCGCGTCTTCGACAACCTTTACGATTCCGGCGAGCGCGACCGCTTCCGCACCCGGGTCGAACGCAGCCCGCAGGGTACCGAGGTCTACATCACGCACCAGGGCCTGCAGGAGGTCTTCACCGACCGTCGCGAAGAGCAGACGCGCTGGACGATGCGGCCGTCGGACCCGCAGCTCGAGGCCGAATTCCTGGCGCGGCTGATGCAGCGCCTGGGCGCGCCCGAGCAGGTGGCGCGCACCGCGCTGGCCACACCCGAGGTCAAGCCGGCGCAGGCGCGCCTGGTCAGCGGCGCGCAAGTCGTCGCCATCGAGATCGACGACGGCTTCGACCGCGCCTGGCGCCGTGTCGGCGTGGCGTTGGACCGTACCGGCTTCTCGGTCGAGGACCGCAACCGCGCCGACGGCCTGTACTTCGTGCGCTACGTGGACCCGAAGGGCCGCAACGACAGCCGAGGCTTCTTCGGGCGCCTGCTCGGTGGCGGCGACGAGGCCGCGCAGGCCCAGCGCTACCGGCTGGTGCTGCGCCAGTCGGGCGACGGCAAGTCGCTGCTGGTGGTGCAGACCGGTGGCGGCGAGGCCGACACCAGCGAGGTGGCGCGCCAGATCGCCAACGTGCTGCTGGCCGAACTGCGCTGAGGCCGCACGCGCGCGCCTGACGCTGCGGGGCCGCCCCGCGCCGCCTCGCCGAGCTCACAGGCCGGCCGCACAGGCGGGCTCCAACGAAAAGGGCCGCCCGAGGGCGGCCCTTGTGTCGTCTGTCGCTCGCGCGACGAACGCAGATTACTTCTTCTCGCCTTCGGCGGCGCTGGCCGGGGCCGACGCCATGTCGGCGGCAGCCGACGCGGCTTCCATCGGGGCCGAGGCGGGGGCCGAAGCCATTTCGGCGGCCGGGGCCGGCGCGGGGGCCGGGGCGGGCGCCGGGGCCTCTTCCTTCTGGCCGCAGGCGGCCAGCGCGAAGGTGGCCACCACGGCGGCCAGCAGGAGCGACTTGTTCATCGAAGATCCTCTTTCGGGTTGCATGCTCGTTGGAGTCTGGGCAGCCGCCCCAAGGCCACGCGATGCGGCCCTGCAGCGGTGTGTTCTTGGGCGAAGCGAGGCCCTCGTCACACAACCTAGCATTATAGGACGCGGCCTAGGGCAATCCCTAGAGGCTCCTACAAGCCGAGCGGTTTGACGGGCCAACCGGCGACGCGGTGTTGCGCCAGCACATCGCAGCGCTCGCGGCAGGACCACGCCGCGCGAGCGTCGATGCCGGCACGCCCGCGCCAGTGCACACGGTCGAACAGTTCGACGCCCACCGGGCCATCGTCGACGAGCATCGACGGCCACTCGTCGACCACGGTCTCGTCGGGCACGATGGCTTCCACGGCATGGGCCCATGTCGCGTGCCAGGACGCGAAGCGCGGGAACCGCTGCTGCACGGTGTCGAAGCTGGCAGCCACGAGCACGAGCCGCCGTTGCGGCCGGCGAATCCAACTGCGCAGGGACTGCAGCAGCGCCTCGTCGTCCAGCGCCCAGTCGCCGAAGTCCGCGTCGACCAGGGTCAGCGTGCGGGCGTCGCGTGCGGCGGCCGCCTCCACGCCCCATCGCACGGCCGCATGGAAGCCAGCGCGCGAGTCGATGGCCGGCGCGTCGGCAGCCGTGGACGCAGGTGCGGGGCTGGCGGGCTCGGTCATGTCGCGGTACTTCCTGCATGCGGCGGCCCGGATGGGCCGCTCACGGACAGTCTGCCACGGGCGGCGCACCAGAGCGCCATGCGATCATTGCGCATGCTGATCAATGACCCCTGCGTCGTGGCGCTGACCTGGACGCTCGACGACGCGCAAAACCGCCCGATCGACACGCTCGACACGCCCACTGAGTTCCTGTTCGGCGGCGACGACCTGCTCGAGGCCGTGGAGGACGCGATCGCCGGCCAGTCGGCCGGCTTCGTGACCAAGGTGCAGCTCGAGCCCGAGCAGGCCTTCGGGGCCTATCGGCCGGAGCTCGTGTGTTTCGAGCCACGCGCCATCTTTCCGCAGGAGCTCGAGCCCGGCATGGCCTTCGAAGGCCTGCCAGAAGGCGCGACGACGCCGGACATGCCCGCCGACGCGATCTACGTCGTGACCGAGGTCTATCCCGAGCAGGTGGTGCTGGACGGCAACCACCCACTGGCCGGCATGGCGCTGCGGCTGACGATCAAGGTGCAGTCCGTACG
The DNA here is from genome assembly GCA_937975735.1 of uncultured Rubrivivax sp. Classification (GTDB taxonomy): domain Bacteria; phylum Pseudomonadota; class Gammaproteobacteria; order Burkholderiales; family Burkholderiaceae_C; genus Rubrivivax. The sequence continues at coordinate 432 of CALJUI010000327.1, read as the reverse complement.
TGCAGCCACCGACGAGGAAGTCGAGGCCGGCACTGTCGGCAGCGCCGCCGTCAGCGTGCTCGGACAGACCGGCAGCAGCACGCCGCTGCACTGATCCGGCGCCCCACCGCCCCCTGGCGAAGGCCTTGACAGCCTGCAGGCGCTGCGATGTCATGCCCGCGATGAACGGCAACAGCACGCTGACCGGCACGGCCCCGCGCCCCGAGGGCGTGGCCATGTCGCACGACATGCGCTCGCTCGGGCTGCGCGCCGCGATCTTCGCCATCCTGTGGCTGCTGGCCCTGCTGGTGCTGGTCGACCGCGGCATCCTCGGCAACGGCTTCACTGGCGATCCGGTCGTCGACCGGCTGCTAGTGGCCCTGACCACGGCGGGGCTGGTCGTGGTGCCGGTGGTGGTGGAGAACCAGGCCATCGTCGGCGAGGGGACGGTCA
>CALJUI010000326.1 GCA_937975735.1 uncultured Rubrivivax sp. | reverse complement strand
TCCCGCGCGGCGGCGGCGAAGCTGCCCACGCGGGCGGTCTGCGCGAAGCTCAGCAGCGAAGGCAAGTGCTGCATCGGCGGCCTCCATTAACGAAGAGCTTTCGGCAATGTAGCGGCATTGACGATGCTTCACGTCATGCCGCGGCCTGCGCACACTGGCGTCGTCCCAAGGGAGCCGCCGCCGCGGTGCCCACGACGCCACCGAAGGAGAACCCCATGTCCGTGATCGAACAGGAACGCCCCGCCCCGACCCCGATCCCCGGTGTGGCCCATGCCACCTGGGCCGGCCACGACGACGGCCTGGAGCAGCTGTCGGTGTGGCGCCAGACGCTGGCGCCCGGCGCCGCCACGCCGCCGCACAGCCACGACTGCGACGAGGTGGTGCTGTGCCAGTCCGGCCATGGCGAGCTGCACCTGGGTGGCAAGGTGCACCGCTTCGGCGCCGACACCACGCTCGCGCTGCCGCGCCGCCGCGTGCACCAGTTCTTCAACACCGGCACCGAGCCGATGGAGATCGTGGGCGTGTTCGCGGCCACGCCGGTGGTCACGCGGCTGCCCGACGGCAGCGAGCTGGCGCTGCCCTGGCGCACCTGAGCGCCTGCCGGCGAGCCTGAACGTGCCTGCGGGCGCCGCCGCGCGCGCTCAGCCGCCGGCGCGCTTGGCCGCGGGGCCGGCGGCCTGCAGCAGGGCCAGCACGCGCTCGGCGTGGTCACCCTGCAGCTCGATGACGCCGTCCTTGGTGGTGCCGCCGGTGCCGCAGGACGCGCGCAGCTGCCTGCCCAGCGTGGCCAGCGCGTCGGCCGCCAGCGGCACGCCGCGCACCGTGGTCACGGTCTTGCCGCCGCGACCCGCCTTCTCCAGGCGCACGCGCGCGATGCCGTCGCCGGCCGGCACGGCGTGCGCCGCCTGCGCTTTGCAGCGGCAGTCGGCCAGGGCCTGGCGGCACACCGGGCAGGTGCGGCCGCCGCGCTCGGTGGAGTAAACGAGGCCGCCGGCACCGTCACGGCGCGACTTCATCGACGGCATCTAGGCGCCCTCCTTCAGCATCTCGCGCGCGATGATGAGCTGCTGCACCTCGCTGGCGCCCTCGTAGATGCGCAGCGCGCGGATCTCGCGGTAGAGCTGCTCCACCGGCTCGCCCGACACCACGCCCTGGCCGCCGAACATCTGCACCGCGGCGTCGATGACCTGCTGCGCGCCTTCGGTGGCCGCCAGCTTGGCCATGGCCGCGGCCTGCGTCACCGGCTGGCCCTGGGCGCGCGCCCAGGCGGCGCGGTAGGTCAGCAGCGCCGCGCTGTACACGGTGAGCGCCATCTGCGCTGG
>CALJUI010000325.1 GCA_937975735.1 uncultured Rubrivivax sp. | reverse complement strand
GGCAGGAAGATCGGCACGAAGATGATGATGATCTCGCTCCACTCCAGCGGCCAGCCGAGCAGGAAGATGATCAGCTGCGTCAACAGCAGGAAGGTGATCGGGTTCAGGTCCAGGCCGAGCACGAAGTCCTTGATCACGCCCTCGCCGCCGAGGTAGCTGAAGATCGACGAGAACAGCCACGAGCCGACGAACAGGTAGCAGACCATCGCCGTCGTGCGCGCCGTCAGGTACACCGCCTCGCGCAGCTTGTCCCAGGTCAGCGCACGGTAGGCCGCGGCCAGGATCACCGAGCCGAGCGCGCCGATCGCCGCCGCCTCGCTGGGCGTGGCCAGGCCGAACAGGATCGCGCCCAGCACCGACATGATCAGCACCGCCAGCGGCACGAATGCCTTGAGCAGCAGCAGCACGACCTCCGTGAAGGGCATCTGCGCCTGGTCCAGCGGCAGCTTGGGCATCAGCTTCGGGCGGCTGACGGCCATCGTGACCACGTAGACCATGTACAGGCCGGCGAGCAGGAAGCCCGGCAGCAGGGCCGCGGCGTACAGCTTCACCACCGACACGCCGGCGGTCGCGCCGTAGACGATCAGCATGATCGACGGCGGGATCAGGATGCCCAGCGTGCCGCCGGCGCAGATGACGCCGGCCGAGATCTTCTGGTCGTAGTTGGCCTTGAGCATCGCCGGGAAGGCCAGCAGGCCCATCAGCGTGACGACCGCGCCGACGATGCCGGTGGCGGTGGCGAACAGCGCGCAGGTCACCAGCGCGGCGATCGCCATCGCGCCCGGCACGCGGCGGAACGCGACCTGCAGGCTGAGGAACAGCTCTTCGAGGATGTTCGACCGCTCGATCATGTAGCCCATGAACAGGAACAGCGGGATCGCGACCAGGATGTCGCTGTTCATCACGCTGAAGGTGTTCTGCGTGAAGAGGTAGAAAACCCGGTTGTCGAAGAAGGCCTGGTCGGGCGTGAAGTAGGCGTAGAAGCCGAAGATCACCCCCATCGCCATCAATGTGAAGGCGATCGGGAACCCGAGCATGATGATGAAGATGAACAGGCCCAGCATCGCCAGGGCCAGTTGCGGGTCGGTCATGAGTGGACCCCTTTGGCCTGTTCGCTGGTGTGCAGGTGCATCAGCTGCTCCTCGAGCTCGTCGACGTCGTGCAGCCGCGCCGGCCAGGCGCCTTCCTTCAGGCACAGCACGCAGCGCAGCACCTCGGCGATGCCCTGCAGCGTGAGCAGCACGCCGGCCGCCGGAATCAGCATCTTCAGCGGCCAGATCGGCACGCCGACGGGGCTGTTGACGCTGACCTCGCGGATGCGCATCGACTCGGTGCCGTAGCCCCAGCCGGCGATGATCAGCGCGATCACCCCTGGGAAGTAGAAGACGAAGTACAGCACCAGCTCGAGCGACGCCTGCGTGCGCACCGGCCAGCGGCGGTAGAAGATGTCGGCGCGCACGTGACCGCCGCGCGACAGCGTGTAGGCGCCGCACATCAGGAACAGCGCGCCGTAGAGGATGTAGCTCAGGTCGAAGGCCCAGCTGGTCGGGTCGCGCAGCACGTAGCGCACGAAGACCTCGTAGCTGATGCCCAGCGTCAGGATGACGATGCACCACGCGAACGCGTGGCCGATCGACTTGTTGAGCAGGTCGATCGTCTTGATGACACCGCGGATCATGGGTTCCCCTTGTGAAGAAGGGAGGCCCTAGGCCTCCCCTCGCAGGACGGTGCCGGCCCGGCGCCGGCGCGCCATCGGCCGGCCGTCAGGACAGGCCGGGGATCTTGCCGTGGACGTGCTCGTAGCCGACGAGGTAGTCGGCCTCGTTGAGGAACATGTACTTGGCGACCCGCTTGGACCAGGCCTTCTGGCTGTCGACGACCTTCTTGAAGAACGGATCCTCGTCGGACAGCTTCTTCGTCACGACGTCCCAGGCCTTGATCTGCGCGTCGAAGACCGACTTCGGCGTGCGGTAGACGTTGACCTTGTCCTTGTTGATCAGATCGTCGAGGTCGCGCGAGTAGTTGTCCATCGCCGTCCACCAGTTCGACGACGAGGCCGCCTCGGCGGCGTAGCGCAGGATGGCCTGCAGATCCTTCGGCAGCGCGTCGTGCTTCTTCTTGTTGAAGGCGATCTCGAAGAACTCCATCGCCTGGTGGAAGGAGCCCATCATGTAGTTCTTGGCGACGTCCTGGGCGCCGAAGCGGCGGTCCGAGGTCGGGTTGTTGAACTCGAAGGCCTCGATCACGCCGCGGTCCATCGCCGGCACGATCTCGCCGCCGGGCAGCTGCGTGACCTTCAGGCCCATCTCCTGCATCAGGTCGGCGGCCAGGCCGACGGTGCGGTACTTCAGGCCCTTCAGGTCGTCGGCGCTGGTGATGCGCTTCTTGAACCAGCCCAGCGGCTGCGTCGGCATCGGCATCGCGAAGTAGCCGACGACGTCCAGGCCGATCTTCTTCAGCACCTCGTTGTAGAGCTCGAGGCCGCCGCCGCGGTAGATCCAGGCCAGGGTCTGCGGCGCGTCGCAGCCGTTGATCGGGCCGGAGCCGAACAGCGACGCGACCTTGCTCTTGCCGTACCAGTACACCGGCACGCCGTGGCAGGCGTCGAGCACGCCCTTGCTGGTGGCGTCCATGACCTCGAAGGGCTTGACGACGGCGCCGCCGACCAGGTAGTCGATGCGCAGGCGGCCGCCGGCCATCTCGTTGACGCGCTTGACGTATTCCTCGGCCATCTCGTTGAAGATGTCCTTGGCGCCCCAGGCGCCCTGCATCTTCAGCACCACCGGCGACTGCGCGACCGAGACCATCGGCACGGTCAGCGCGGCGGCCCCGGCTGCGCCGGACACGGCGGCGCCGAGGAAGCGGCGGCGGGCGGGGCGGGATTCGACGGCGCGTGGGGCGCCACCAGCGTTGTTCAGGTCGGACATGCGTGTCTCCTTGGTCGTTGTGGTCGACTCGACATCGGCATGGCGGAACCAGACGGCGCCGAGGCTCTGGACTCTCCGCCTCCCGGCGACGGAGGGCAAGTGGGTCTTTCCCTGCCGCCTTTTCGCCAGGGTCAACTCAGTTGTGACCGGAGTGGGTGAATCGGCGCGCGGCTACGTGCCGGCCAGACGCCGCAGGCCGCGCGGATCGAGCACGCGCACGGTGTAGCCGTCGACGCTGATCAGGCCCTGCTCGGACAGGCTGCGCATCAGCCTCGACAGCGTCTCCGGCGTCATGCCGAGCTGCGAGGCGATGTCGCGCTTGCGCTCGGCCAGCCGCAGCACGGCCTGCGCGCTGCCGTCGATCTGACGCTGCAGCCAGGCCGCCAGGCGGGCCGGTGCGTCCTTGTGCATCAATTCGTGGGTCTGGGCGCCGAGCCGGCAGACCTCGTGCACGACCACGTCGACGAAGCGCAGCGCGAGCGCCGGTCGCTGGCCGAGCACCGAGCGAAGCGCCGCCAACGGCAGGGTCGCGACCACCGACGCCGACTGCGCGACGGCGTCGCCGACGAACTGCCCATGGCACCACGCGGACGACAGGTCGAGCCAGGGCGGGCCGTGCAGCACGCGCTCGGCCTTCATGGCCTGGCCGGCCTCGGCATGGCCGATCACGACCTGACCCTCCAGCAGCATCACCACGCCGGTGGCCGCTTCGCCGCGTCGGTAGACCGTCTCGTGCTCGCGCACCGACCGTTCGCCGACCTGCCCGTCCAGCCACTGCGCGTCGGCCAGCGGGATCGGGCCGAACAACGCCGGCCAGGGCAGTCGCACGGCCGGCCGGTCACCGAAGCTGCCCTTGCTTCGGGCCACGGGCGGAACGGAGGTGGTGGTGGACATCGTCGCGGTCGGCGGGGCCAATGTGGGGCCCACTGTGGCGCGGCCCCGCGCCGCGTGCCTTGCGATAGATCAACGCTGCCGGCCCTCGGCGGCCGGCGCGGCGCGCGCGCTCAGGCTTCGATCACGATCGCGCGGAAATCGTTGACGTTGGTCAGAGTCGGACCCGTGACCACCTGGTCGCCGAGCGCCTCGAAGAAGCCGTGGCCGTCGTTGTCGGCCAGATGGGCGCGCGGCCGAAGCCCCCGGGTCCAGGCCCGCGCCAGCGTGTCCGGCGCGGCGATCGCGCCGGCGATCTCCTCCTGGCCGTCGACGCCGTCGGTGTCGCCCATCAGCGCATGGACCTTCGGCTGCCCGTTCAGCGCCACCGCCAGCGACAGCAGGCACTCGACGTTGCGTCCGCCGCGGCCGCCCCCGCGCACCGTCACCGTCGTCTCGCCGCCCGACAGCAGCACGCAGGGCGGCTTCACCGGCTGGCGCTGGCGCGCGACCTGCAGCGCGATGCCGGCCAGCACCTTGCCGACGTCCTTCGCCTCGCCCTCGATCGCGTCCCCGAGGATCACCGGCGTGACGCCGGCGTCGCGCGCCACCTGGGCCGCCGCCTCCAGCGCCAACTGCGGCGTCGCGATCAGGCGCAGTTCGCTGCGCGCCAGCCGCGGGTCGCCGGGCTTGACCGACTCGCCGCGGGCGCTGTCCAGCACCTCGCGCACCGGCGCCGGCAGCTCGATGCCGTAGCGCCGCACGATGTCGAGCGCGTCGGCGCAGGTCGTCGGATCGGGCGCGGTGGGGCCGGAGGCGATGTCGACGGGCAGGTCGCCGGGCACGTCGGAGATCAGCAGCGTGAGCACCCTGGCCGGGTGGCAGGCCGCCGCCAGCCGGCCGCCCTTGATCGCCGAGAGGTGCCGACGCACGGTGTTCATCTCGCCGATCGTCGCGCCGCTGGCCAGCAACGCGCGGTTGACCGCCTGCTTGTGCTCGAGCGTCAGGCCGTCGATCGGCAGCGGCATCAGCGCCGAGCCGCCGCCGGAGATCAGGCACAGCACCAGGTCGTCGGCCGACAGGCCCTGCACGCGCTGCATCAGCGCCTGCGCAGCGGCCAGCCCGGCGGCATCGGGCACCGGGTGCGCGGCCTCGACGATCCGGATGCGCTCGCAGGGCACCGCGTAACCGTAGCGGGTGATCACGAAGCCTTCGAGCGGGCCACGCCAATGGTCCTCCACCGCGCGCGCCATCGCCGCCGAGGCCTTGCCGGCACCGATCACGAGCAGCCGGCCTTTCGGGGGGGCGGGCAGCTGGGCCGGGATCACGCGGGCCGGCTGGGCCGAAGCCACCGCGGCGTCGAACATGTCCCGGAGCAGTCGGCGCGGATCCATGCCTACCCGGCCTTCTGGCCGATCTCGAAGTTGGCCATCTTCTCCAGCGCGCGCACCATCGCCGAGTGGTCCCAGGCCTGGCCGCCGTGCGCGCTGCAGGCGTTGAAGAGTTCCTGCGCGGTGGCGGTGTTGGGCAGCGACAGGCCGAGCGCGCGCGCGCTCGACAGCGCCAGGTTCAGGTCCTTCTGGTGCAGCTCGATGCGGAAGCCCGGGTCGAAGGTCCGCTTGACCATGCGTTCGCCGTGGACCTCCAGGATGCGGGAGGTGGCCAGCCCGCCCATCAGCGCCTGGCGCACCTTGGCCGGGTCGGCGCCGGCCTTGGCCGCGAACAGCAGGCCTTCGGCGACCGCCTCGATGGTCAGCGCGACGACGATCTGGTTCGCCACCTTGCAGGTCTGGCCGGCGCCGTTGCCGCCGACGAGGGTGATGTTCTTGCCCATCGCCTCGAAGACCGGCTTGACCCGCTCGAACACGGCTTCGTCGCCGCCGACCATGATCGACAGCGTCGCGTTCTTCGCGCCGACCTCGCCGCCGGAGACCGGCGCGTCGAGGTAGTCGCACCCGAGCTGATTGATGCGCCGCGCGAAGTCCCGCGTCGCCACCGGCGAGATCGACGACATGTCGACGACCACCTTGCCCTTGGACAGCCCGGCCGCGACGCCGTGCTCGCCGAACAGCACGGCCTCGACGTCAGGGGTGTCGGGCACCATCGTGATCACGATGTCGGCCTGCCCGGCGACGGCCCGGCCGCTCGCACAGCGCCTGGCCCCGGCCTCGGCCACCGCGGCCGGGACCGCCGAGCGGGTGTGCACGTGCACCTCGTGGCCGGCCTTCAGCAGGTGCGTCGCCATCGGCGCCCCCATGATGCCCAGGCCGATGAATCCGATCTTCATGCTGCGTCCTCCCAGATTGACCCTCGATCAATAGCCGCTCGGGCTGCCGACGCCGGGCGCCTTGCGCATCTCGGCCAGGATCTGTTGCGAGCCCGCGGCCAGCAGCCGCGCGTCCGAACTCACCGTCACGAAGCGGAATCCCATCGCCGAGCGGGCCAGCGCGCCGCTGGGCACGCCGTTGTGGATGCCGGCCTGCAGCCCGTGCGCCTTTGCCCGCGCCAGGATGTGCGCGATCGCCTCGGCGGCCTTCGGGTCGACGTCGTCGAACACCGGCCGGCAGCCCAGCGACAGCGACAGGTCGGACGGCCCGATGTAGATCGCGTCCAGCCCTTCGACCGACAGGATGTCGTCGAGGTTGTCGAGCGCCTGCGCGGTCTCGATCATCGCGAAGCGCACGATCGTGTGATTGGCGTGCTGCGGGTAGTCGGCGCCGCCGACCATCAGCGCGCGCACCGGGCCGAAGCTGCGCGTGCCGCGCGGGGCGTAGCTCGTGTAGGCGACCAGGCGCTGCGCGTCCTCGCGCGTGTTGACCATGGGGCAGATCACCCCGTAGGCACCGGCGTCCAGCGCCTTCATCAGGATGCCCGGCTCGAGCCAGGGCACGCGCACGATCGGCACGGTCGGCGTGGTGCCGATCGCCTGCAGCATGCCCACCATCGCCTGGTAGTCGATCACGCCATGCTGAAGGTCGATCGTCAGGGTGTCCCAGCCCTGGTGCGCCATGACCTCGGCGCTGAAGGCGTTCGGCACCGCCAGCCAGCCGTTGACCGCGGTCCGGTCGGCCTTCCACAGGGTGCGCAGTCGGTTCTCTTTCATCGGCTAGCTCCAGATTCAGCGCACCATACACGGACGCTTGGGGTCGAAGATCCAGTTCGGGATCAGGTGCTGCATCGCGATCGCGTCGTCGCGGGCGCCCAGTCCATGCCGTTTGTACAGCCGATGGGCCTTGTCGACCTCGGCCATGTCGAGTTCGACGCCCAGGCCGGGCCGGTCCGGCACCCGCACGTGACCACCCACGATCTGCAGCGGCGCCTTGGTCAGGCGCTGGCCGTCCTGCCAGATCCAGTGCGTGTCGATCGCGGTGGCCCGGCCCGGCGCGGCGGCGCCGACGTGGGTGAACATCGCCAGCGAGATGTCGAAGTGGTTGTTGCTGTGCGACCCCCAGGTCAGGCCCCAGTCGCGGCAGGTCTGCGCCACGCGCACCGAGCCGGCCATGGTCCAGAAATGCGGGTCGGCGAGCGGGATGTCGACCGATTGCAGCGCGAGCGCGTGGCTCAGCTGGCGCCAGTCGGTGGCGACCATGTTGGTCGCCGTCGGCAGGCCGGTCGCGCGGCGGAACTCGGCCATCACCTCGCGGCCGGAGAAGCCGTCCTCGGCGCCGCAGGGGTCCTCGGCGTAGGCGACGATGCCGTGCATGCGCCGGCCGAGCCGGATGGCGTCCTTCAGCAGCCAGCCGCCGTTCGGATCCAGCGTGACGCGGGCCTGCGGGAATCGCTCGTGCAGCGCGGTCACCGCATCGACCTCGTCGTCGCCGCGCAGCACGCCGCCCTTGAGCTTGAAGTCGTCGAAGCCATAGCGCTCGCGCGCCGCCTCGGCCAGGCGCACGATCCGCTCGGGCGTCATGGCCTCCTCGTGGCGGAGGCGGAACCAGGCGTTGTCGGCGTCGGGCTCGCTCGCGTACGGCAGGTCGGTCTTGCCCTTGTCGCCGACGAAGAACAGGTAGCCGAGCATCTCGACCGATTCGCGCTGCTGGCCCTCGCCGAGCAATGCGGCCACGGGCACGCCGAGGTGCTGGCCGAGCAGGTCCAGCAGGGCCGACTCGATCGCGGTGACGGCGTGGATCGTCGTGCGCAGGTCGAAGGTCTGCAGTCCGCGGCCGCCGGCGTCGCGGTCGGCGAAGCGCTGCTGCACCGCATGCAACAGTCGCTGGTGGGCGCCGATCGGCTGGCCGACGACCAGCCCGGCGGCATCCTCCAGCGTCTGGCGGATCTTCTCGCCGCCAGGCACCTCGCCGACGCCGGTGCGGCCGGCGCTGTCGGTCAGGACCAGCAGGTTGCGCGTGAAGAACGGGCCGTGCGCGCCGGACAGGTTCAGCAGCATGCTGTCACGGCCCGCGACCGGGATCGCGCGCAGCGCGGTGACGACCGGGGACGAAGAGCTGCTCACGGTGCCTCCTGAGTCATGCGGCCGCCGCGGATCCGGCTTCGCCGGTCCGCTGGCGGCTCCGGGGGTGGGCGAAATTCAATCCGCGGTGATCCTGCGCGACTCGATCAACTGCTTCCATCGGGCGAACTCGGACGCCTGGTAGGCGGCGAACTGCTCCGGCGTGTTGGCGACGATCTCGAAGCCGAGCTCGTTCAGCTTGGGCTTGACCGCGGGGTCGTTCAGCACCGCGACCAGGGCGCCGTGCAGACGCGACTTGACGTCGGCCGGCAGGCCCTTGGGTGCCGCCACCGCCTGCCAGGAGTAGACGTCGACGCCGCCGACCCCCGCTTCTCCGAGCGAGGGGACCTGCGGCAGCAGCGGGGAGCGCTGCTTGCTGGTCACCGCCAGCGCCCGCAGCTTGCCCGCCGCCACGTGCCCGACGACGGCGTTGATGTTCTGGAACGACGCATCGACCTGGCCGCCGAGGATGTCGGTCATCGCCGGGCCGCCGCCACGGTAGGGCACGTGCACGCCGCTGGTGCCGGTCTGCTGCCAGAAGAGCTCGGCGGTCAGGTGGTCGGACGAGCCGTTGCCCGACGACGCGAAGCTCATGCGGCCGGGCTCGGCCTTGAGCTTGGCGACCACGTCGCCGACCGACTTCAGCGGCGACGCGGCCGGCACCACCAGCACGTTGGGCGCCTGCACCGCGACGGTCAGCAGGTCGAAGTCCTTGCCCGGGTCGTAGGTCAGGTTCTTCAGCAGGTGCGGCACGATCACGAACGGGCCGAGCGACGACACGAACAGCGTGTAGCCGTCGGGCGCCGCGCGCTTGACGAGTCCCGCGCCGATCGACCCGGTGGCGCCGGGCTTGTTGTCGACGATGAAGTTGCCGCCGAGCTTCTCCTGCAGCTTCGGGCCGAGCATGCGGGCGATCGCGTCGCTGCTGCCGCCCGGCGGGAACGGCACGCCCATCGTCACCGGTGTGGCGGTCGGCCAGACCGGCTCGGCCGAGGCGGAGA
>CALJUI010000324.1 GCA_937975735.1 uncultured Rubrivivax sp. | reverse complement strand
TGACTGGTCATGGCCGCGTATGCCTGGCCGTGCGGCCCGGTCGAAGTCGGAGCCTCCGGGCACATCGCCGGGCGCATCTGCGCGGCGGTGGCGCGCGGCTGCGACGCGGTGCTGCTCGACCTGCACGGTGCGATGGTCACGCGCAGCCACGAGGACGGCGAAGGCGAACTGCTGCGCCGGATCCGTGCGCTGGCGCCCGACGTGCCGATCGGCGTGGCGCTGGACATGCACACCAACCTGTACGACGCGATGGGCCGTCACGCGACGACGATCGCCGGCTACCAGACCTATCCGCACGTCGACATGCACGGCACCGGGCTGCGCGCCGGCCGGCCGATCATCGCGATGCTCCAGCGCCGGACCCGCCCGACGATGGCCTGGGGGCGCCGTCCGATGCTGCCGCACGTGATGCGCCAGGGCACCGACGACTCGCCTAACCGCGAGCTGCAGGCGCGCTGCCGCGAGATCGAGGCCGCCGGTGCCCTGAGCGCGACTGTCTTCGTCGGCTTCCCGAACGCCGACATCGAGTACGCCGGGCTGTCGGCGGTGGTCGTCACCGACGACGATGCCGAGCAGGCACGCCGCTGGTGCGACGAGCTGCTCGATCTGGCCTGGGCATCGCGCGAGGCCTTCGTCTACCGGATCACGCCGCTGGCCGACTCGCTGGTCCAGGCCCAGGCACTGGCCACCGCGGCGCCGGCCGGCAGCGGCCCGGTGGTGTTGCTGGACCACAGCGACAACTGCGCCTCGGGCGGCACGATGGACACGATGACCGTGCTGGGCGCGATCCTCGACGCCGGGCTGGACGACGTGGTCGCGTTCGCGGTGTTCGACCCGGCCGCCGTGCAGCAGATGGCCGCCGCGGGCGTCGGCGCCGAACTCACGCTCGACCTCGGCGGCAAGCTCGACATGCCGTCGATCGGGCTGCGTGGACAGCCGCGCCGGGTCAGCGGCCGGGTACGGCTGCTGTGCGACGGACGCTACCGCAACCTCGGCCCGATGGCGCGCGGCGAGCTCAACGACATGGGCCCGACGGCCGTCCTCGACACCGGCCGCGTGCGCATCGTCGTGATCTCGAACCATGTCGAGCCGCACGACCTGGCCGCGTTCACCGCGGTCGGCATCGCGCCCGAGCACCATCGCTTCGTGATGCTGAAGAGCCGCGTGCACTGGCGCGCCGGACTGAGGTCGCTGGCCCATGCGGTCGTCGAATGCGCCGGCACCGGGGTCTGCACGTCGGACTACGATGCGCTGCAGTTCAGGAACGTGCGGCGGCCGATCTATCCGCTCGACCGGATGGAATGAGGCCGGGCCCGGGCGCAACCTGTGCGCGAGGGCCGCGTCGCGCTTCACGAAGCTTTACGTTCGGTCACCGCCGCCGCGGTGAACCGGCCGACGCGTCGGCGCGTTGTCGAAGGGCGGGCCGACCTTGGGACGGCCCCATCGCAAGGAGACCCGACATGCCATCCAAACCGACGATCCTCGCCGCGCTGGCGCTGACCGGGGCGCTTGCCGCCGGCGCTGCCCAGGCGCACGACCGCCACGACATCGCCTGGTCGCTGTCGCTGGGCTTCCCGAATGCCGCCGTCCATGTCGGCCAGCCGGTGACCTTGGCGCCGCGGGTCGTCTACGTCGCGCCGCCGGTCCGCGTGATCGACTACCGGCCGTACCACTATCCCCGCTATCGCCACTACCAGCCGCCCACTCGATGGGACCGCGATGGCGACGGCATCCCGAACCGCCGCGACCGCGTCTACAACCCGCGCTGGGACCGTGACGGTGACGGCATTCCGAACCGCCACGACCCCTACCCCCATCGTCGCGGGCGCTGAAACCCCCGTCCTGGCGGCGGGCCTCGCCTTCGGCTACAACACACTGATGACGACGTCCCGCAGCTTCACGCAGTTCCAGTCCGACGCACTGGCCCGCGGCTTCGACGAAGTGATCGAGAAGCGCTGGGACCCCGGCCTCGAGCTCGGGCCGCACCGGCACGATTTCGCGGTCGAGGCCATCGTGACCGACGGCGAGATGTGGCTGACCGTCGACGATGCCACGCGCCACCTGCGCGCCGGGGACGCCTTCACGCTCGAGCGCGACGTGACGCACGGCGAGCGCTACGGCGACGCCGGCGCCACCGTGTGGATCGCGCGCCGCCGCGGCTGAGCCGATCAGGGCCGACGCCGGATCGACGCCGGCAGGTGGCGCCACGGTAGATCCGCCGGGTCGGCCGCCATCGGCCCGGCCGCCTTCGCCACCACGATGTGACTGGCGTGCGGCTGGAAGTCGGCGCGGTAGTGGTTGGAGCTCTTCACGACGATGATGCGCATGGCCTCCGGCTGGATGCCGACCATGCGCAGCAGTTCGCGGTCGAGCAGCTGCTTCTTGCCGCCGACGACGGCGACCTGGATGCCGTCGATCTCCAGGCAGGCGCTCGGGCCGAGCTGGACCGACAGCCCCGTCATCATCGGCCCTTTCAGCGTCACGCGGCCGTCGCTGAGCGCCCGCACCTTGAAGCGGCCGCGCACCGGCGGGTCGCTGTCGCCGCCGGAGAAGGTCGGCACCGCGCGGCCGAGCCCGAGCTCGATCTCGGCGCCGACGCCGGCGGCGTGCGCGGCGCGGCCGGCGTCGGGGTCGAACATCAGGCCGAGCGCGACCTGACCCGGGAAGCGCCGGCCGGCGCCCTGGGCCAGCAGCGCATGCAGCAGCCCGGTGGTGTTGCTGTCGCCGCCGGCGCCGGGGTTGTCCTGGGTGTCGGCGATGACCACCGGCGCGCTCGCGTCGGCGGCCAGCGAGATCGCGCGCGCCACGGCGTCGCGCGCGTCGAGGATGTCGAGCCGCCACAGCGACGGGTCGGCCGCCGCCGCGAACAGCCGGTCGGCGGCCGGCAGCGCCTGCGCGCCGTGGCTCCAGACCATCGGGGCGCACTCGGCGAAGTCCGATGCCGGAAAACCCATGCAGAAGCTCGACACGGTGCCCTGCTCGCGGTCGATCTCGCGCAGCCGTTCGTACAGGCCCTGGGCCGGGGCCAGCCACGTGCTCTGCGCGTTCAGCGGGATCAGGAAGGGCAACCGGTGCCAGCGCATCGGCTCGCGGCGACCGGCCTTGAAGCGACGGGCCAGCAGACCGGCCGCGAGCTCTCCGGTGGCCGCCATGTCGACGTGGGGATAGGTGCGGTACGACACCAGCGCGTCGGCCAGCGCCAGCATGCGCTGCGTCACGTTGGCGTGCAGGTCGAGGCTGGCGACGATCGGCAGCTCCGGACCGACGACCGCGCGCAGTCGCGCGAGCAGCTCGCCCTCGCTGTCGGCCGCATGCTCGGCGACGGCGGCACCGTGCAGGTCGAGGTAGATCGCGTCGAGGCCGGCCGCCGCGGCTTCGCGAACGTCGTCGACGATCGCGCCGGCGATGCGCTCGAACGCGTCGCGTGTGACGAAGGACGACGGGATTGCACCGGCCCAGGCCGAGGGCCACAGCGACCAGCCGTGAACGCGGGCCGCGTCGATGAAGCCGGCCACCGGGATGTTGACGCCGGCCAGCGTCTCGACCATCGCCGGTCCGCGCACGAAGGCCGGGAAGGAGTCGCCGCGCGTGAACGCGGCCCAGTCGGCGAGGCTGGGCGCGAAGGTGTTGGTCTCGTGCTGATAGCCGGCGATCAGGACACGGGGCATCGGATCAGGGCCTAGGTTCCGAAGGCGAAGTCACGCCCCGGGGCGGCGCTGAACAGCGCCCGTGTGTAGTCGTGCTGGGGATCGCCGAAGACCCGGTGCGCCGGGCCGTACTCGACGACCTCGCCCTTGGACATGACCGCCAGATGGTCACACACTTGCGAAGCCACGCGCAGGTCGTGGGTGATGAAGAGCATCGCCAGGTTCAGCCGGCTGCGGATCTCCTCGAACAGCTCGAGCACCTGCGCCTGCACCGACACGTCGAGCGCGGAAACCGCCTCGTCGGCGATCAGCAGCTCGGGCTCCATCATCAGCGCGCGGGCGATGCAGATGCGCTGGCGCTGGCCGCCGCTGAACTGGTGCGGAAAGCGATCCATCGCGCTGGCGTCCATGCGCACGAGCTGGAGCAGCTCGCGCGCCCGCTTCAGGGCCTCGGTGCGGCTCAGGCCGTAGTTGACCGGCCCCTCGATCAGCGCCTGGGCCACCGTCCGCCGCGGGTTCAGCGAGCGGTACGGATCCTGGAACACGATCTGCACGCGCTTGCGCAGCGGGCGCAGCCGGGCCGAGGACATCATCGCGATGTCGTCGCCGCCGAGCAGCACCGACCCGCCGTTCGGGTCGATCAGGCGCACGATGCAGCGCGCCACCGTGCTCTTGCCCGAGCCCGACTCGCCGACGATCCCCAGCGTCTGGCCGCGCCGGATCTCCAGGTCGACGTCCTTGGCCGCGTGCACGATCCGGTGCTGGCCGAACCAGCGCTTGTCGCGGTAGGTCTTCTGCAGTCCGCGCACCTGCAGCACGACCGGTGCATCGGGGTCCGCCGCCCGCGCCTTCAGCTGCAGTGTCGGCACCGCGCCGATCAGCATCTTCGTGTAGTCGTGCCGGGGGCGCTTGAGCACCTCCTCCTTCGGCCCGACCTCGACCAGATCGCCCAGTCGCAACACCGCGACGCGCTGCGCGATCTCGGCGACGACGCCGAAGTCGTGGGTGATGAACAGCACGCCGGTGCCATGGCGCTGCTGCAGGTCGAGCACCAGCTTCAGGATCTGCGCCTGCGTCGTGACGTCGAGCGCGGTGGTGGGTTCGTCGGCGATCAGCAGCACCGGGTCGAGCACCAGCGCCATCGCGATCATGATGCGCTGGCGCTGGCCGCCGCTGAGCTGGTGCGGGTAGCTCGCGACCATGCGCTCGGGGTCGGGCAGCAGCACCTCGCCGATGATGTCGAGCACCTTGCGCCGGCGCTCGTCGGGCGTGAGCTTGGTGTGCTCGCGCAGCACCTCGTCGATCTGGTCGCCGCAGGTCATGACCGGATTCAGCGCCGTCATCGGCTCCTGGAAGATCATCGACATGCGCGTCGCGCGCAGTTCGCGCAGCCGCGACAGCGGCGCGTGCGTGATGTCCTCGCCGTCGAGCAGGATCTGCCCTTTCGTGACCGGCAATTGCTTGGGCAGCAGCCCCATCACGCCCTGCGCAATGACCGACTTGCCCGAGCCCGACTCGCCGACCAGGCAGACGATCTCGCCGCGCCCGACGGTCAGCGAGACGTTTCTGACCGCCGTCGAGCGGTCGCCGTCGGTCGGCAGCGCGATCGTCAGGTCGCGGACCTCGAGGATGGGCTGGTTCATACCCGCTTGGCCATTTTCGGGTCCAGCGTGTCGCGCAGCCCGTCGCCGAGGATGTTGACCGCCAGCACCGTGACCGCCAGGAAGATGCCGGGGAAGAAGATGTTGTGCGGGTACTCGGTGAACTGCGCGCGGCCCTCGGCCATCACGTTGCCCCAGGTCGGCACGTCCGGCGGCAGGCCGACGCCGAGGAAGGACAGGATGGCCTCGGTCAGGATGCCGGCGGCGCAGATGAAGGTGCCCTGCACGATAAGCGGCGCCACGGTGTTGGGCAGGATGTGGCGGCCCATGATCTTCCAGGTCGGCGTGCCGAGCGAGATCGCGGCCTCGACGTAGGGCTCCTCGCGGATCGTCAGCACCAGCGAGCGCACCAGGCGCGTCACGCGCGGGATCTCGGGGATCGCGATCGCGATCACCACCGTCAGCACGCCGCCGCGCCACATCGCCACCAGCGCGATCGCGATCAGGATCGCCGGGATCGCCATCAGCCCGTCCATCACGCGCATCAGCGGTCCGTCGAGCCAGCGCAGGAAGCCGGCGAGCAGGCCGAAGACGATGCCGATCGCCAGCGCGACCAGCGCCGTCGCGATGCCGACGATCAGCGAGACCTGGGTACCGTAGATCACGCGGCTGTAGATGTCGCGGCCGAAGCTGTCCGAGCCCATCAGGAAACGGTGCTTCAGGTACTCGCCGTCCAGCGTCGTGACCTCGCCCATCGCGCCGGGCAGCAGGTCGCGGCTGGCCGGATCGAACAGCGACGGGTCGACGGTGCCGAGCCAGGGGGCGAGCAGCGCCACGACCACCAGCACCGCCAGCACCGTGCCACCGATGCGCACCGACAGGTTGCGCCGTGCGCGCGCCCAGGCGCTGGGCTGCTCGACGACGCTGGCGGCCTCGACGGAGAGCTGCTCGTACTCGGTCTGCGCCATCTCAGTACCTGATGCGCGGGTCGAAGAACACGTAGCTCAGGTCGACCAGCAGGTTGACCACCACGTAGACGACCGAGAACAGCAGGATCACGCCCTGGATGGTGGGGAAGTCGCGCGCCAGCACGGCATCCACCGTCAACCGCCCCAGGCCCGGGATCGCGTAGACGGATTCGGTGACGACGACGCCGCCGATCAAGAGCGCGATGCCGATGCCGATCACCGTGACGATCGGCACCGCGGCGTTGGCCAGCGCGTGGCGGACCAGCACCAGGCGTTCGGGCAGGCCCTTGGCGCGCGCGGTGCGGATGTAGTCCTCGCCCAGGGTCTCGAGCACCGACGCGCGCGTCACGCGGGCGATCAGCGCGATGTAGATCACCGACAGCGTGATCGACGGCAGCAGCAGGTGGTGGATCCAGGGCCCGGCGCCGTCGGCCAGCCGCTTGTAGCCCTGCACCGGCAGCCAGCCAAGCTTCAGTGACACGAGCCAGATCAGGATGTAGGCCAGCACGAAGACCGGAATCGAGAAGCCGAGCACCGAGAAGCCCATCAGCGTGCGGTCGAACCAGCTGCCGAAGCGCCAGGCCGCCAGCACGCCCAGCGGCACCGCGACCAGCACCGCGATGGTGATCGTCAGCGCCGCCAGCGACAACGTCGGCTCCAGGCGCTGGCCGATCAGCGTCGCGACTTCGGTCTTGTAGTAGTAGCTCTGGCCCAGGTCGCCGGTCAGCAGGTGACCGGCCCAGACCACGAACTGCTCCGGGATCGACCGGTCCAGCCCGAGGGTCTTGCGGATCTCGGCGATCTGGTCGGTCGTCGCCGCGTCGCCGGCCAGCACCGCTGCCGGATCGCCCGGCGTCAGCCGCAGCATCAGGAACACCAGCACCGCCACCACCACCAGCACGGGCAGCGTGGACAGCAGGCGGCGCAGCAGGAAGTTCAGCATCGGTGCGGCCTCAGTGCGTCCGCGGTGCGCCGTTGCGCGGCTGGCGGCGCAGCACCCGACCGGCGCGCGCGCCGGTGTCGGCGCCGTCCTGCCAGGCCGGCTCGCCGTTGACCATCACCAGAGCGACGCCCCGGGCCGGGCGCGAAGGGTCCTCGTAGGTTGCGGCGTCGGCCACGCGCCCTGCATCGAAGACCACCAGGTCGGCGGCCTGCCCGACCGCCAGCGTGCCGCGGTCGGCCAGGCCGAAGTTGCGCGCCGGCAGGCCGGTCATCTTCCACACCGCGGTCTCGAGCGGGAACAGGCCGAGATCGCGGCAGTAGTGGCCGAGCACGCGCGGGAAGGTGCCCCACAGCCGAGGATGCGGTTTTTCCCCGACCGGGATGCCGTCGGAGCCGATCATCGTGTGATCGAAGGCCAGGATGCGCCGAGCTGCTGCCGATCGCGGAGGGCACGCTGCACGTCGGCCTCGGCCATCATGAAGTAGATCGCACTGCCGGGCTGCAGCCTGCGCGCCGCCTCGTCGCGCGCGACGCCCCATTCGGCGGCGATGTCGGCGAGGTCGCGGCCGGCGCACTCGGGGTGCGGCTGGCTGGAGGCGATCAATACCTTCATGTCGAGCATGCCGGCATCGGTGCGGATCATCGTCGAGCCGGCGGTGTAGGGGTAGCAGTCCAGCGCGACGCACTGGCAGCGCATCGCCTGCCCGAGATGGGCGAGCGTCTGCGCCGAGCGGCCGAAATTCGCCGGTCGCGCCAGCTTGTGGTGCGAGATCACGACCGGGCAGTCGAGCGCGCGGCCGATCGACAGCGTCTCGTCGATCGCCGGCATGATCTGGTCGGCCTCGTCGCGCATGTGCGTGGCGTACAGGCCGGCGCCGCCGGCGATCGCGCGGCCGACGGCGATGATCTCCTCGGTGGGCGCCGCCGCGGCGGGCGGGTAGAAGGTGCCGGTGGACAGCCCGATCGCACCGGCGGCGATCGCTTCCTCCACATGGGCCGCCATCGCCGCGATCTCGGTGTCGGTCGCCGGCCGGTCGAGCGCATCCATCGTCAGCGCGCGCAGCGTCGTGTGGCCGACCAGCGCGGCGACGTTGACCGCCGCCGGCGCTGCGCGCAAGGCGTCGAGGTAGGCGGCGAAGCTCGTATGCAGCGGCCCCTGGCCACGATCCACCAGGTCCAGCGGCGGCGGCGACGGCGCGCCATCGCGCCACGGTGCGGCGCTGATGCCGCAGTTGCCGGTGACCACCGTCGTCACGCCCTGCGAGACCTTGAACGCCAGGCCGGGCTGCGCCAGCAACGCATGGTCGTCGTGGGTGTGGGCGGCGATGAACGCGGGGGCGACGATGTGCCCGCGGGCCTCGAACGTGCGTCGTGCGGGCCGACCGCGAAGGTCGCCGATCGCCACGATCCGGCCATCGGCGATGCCGACGTCGGCCTCGAACCGCGGCGAGCGCGTGCCGTCGATCACCGTGCCGCCGGCGATCACGCAGTCGAACATCGCCGCCCGGTCGCCGCCGGCGCCGGGCCCTGCCGCGGCCACGACCTCAGTCCTTCTTCAGGTTCCAGTAGATGTTGCCGTTGGTGACGAAGAAGCCGCTGATGTTCTTGCGCGCGGCCATCGGCTGCTGGTACTCGCCCAGCGGCACGTGGGTCGCGACCTCGAATGCACGCGCCTGGATCTGCTCGGCCAGCTTCTTCTTGGTCGGTTCGTCGGTGGCGCGCATCAGCGCGTTGCGCAGCTCGACCAGCTTGTCGTCGGTCGGCCAGCCGAACCAGACCGACTTCTCGCCGCGCGAGTCGAGCGCCGGATTGGCGATCGGGCTCCAGATGTCGAAGGTCTGCCAGGCGGTCAGGAACATGTTCCAGCCGCCGTTGGCGATCGGGTCCTTCTTCGCGCGGCGGCCGACCAGGGTCTGCCAGTCCATCGCCTGCAGGTCGACCTTGAAGCCGGCCTGGCGCAGCAGCTGGGCGGCCACGTCGGGCAGCTTCTGGATCGATGCCAGGTCGGTCGGCTTCATCAGCACGACCGGCGTGCCGTCGTAGCCGCTGTCCTTCAGCAGCTCCTGCGCCTTGCGCATGTTGCTCTTGGCCTGGATGTCGCTGCCGGCGGCACTGTAGTAGGGCGTGCCGCAGGCGAACATGCCGGGGCAGGTCTTGTAGAGCTCCTTGACGCCGACCTGTGCGCGCAGGAAGGGCTCCTGCGACATCGCCGCCATCGCCGCCCGCCGGACCTTGACGTTGTCGAAGGGCTTGTGCAGGTGGTTGAAGCGCGCCATGTACTGCAGGCCGAAGTTGCTGTACTTGGGCAATTGCAGCGACGGGTCGGCCTTGACGGTCTCGAACTGGTCGAAGCCGAGCGCCTCGATGACGTCGACCTCGCCGTTCTTCAGCGCGTTGACCTGGGCCTGGGCGTCGCGCAAGGCCAGGTTCCATTCGACGCGGTCGACGAACACGCGTTTGCCGCCGGTGGTGCCGGACGGCGGCTCGTCGCGCGGCACGTACTTCGTGTTCTTGGCGTAGACCGCCTTGTCGCCGGGCTTGAACTGGTCCTTGACGAAGACGTAGGGACCCGAGCCGATGTGCTCCTCGATCTGCTTTGACGCATCGGTCTCGGCGATGCGCTTGGGCATGATGAAGGGCACGTTCGACGACGGCTTGCCCAGGGCCTCGAGCATGAAGCCGCAGGCCTCGCCGAGGAAGATCCGGAAGGTGTCGGGTGCCGGCGAGTCCATGCGCTGCACGAACTGCATGAGCGCCGAGCCGAGCGCATCGCGCTTGCCCCAGCGCTGCAGGCTGGCAATGACGTCCTCGCCGGTCACCGGCGCGCCGTCGTGGAAGGCCAGGCCCTTGCGCAGCTTGAAGGTCCACAGCCGCTTGTCGTCGCTTTCGGTCCAGCTGTCGACCATCTGCGGCTTGATCTTGCCGTTCTCGTCGGTGCCGAACAGCGTGTCGTAGATCATGTAGCCGTGGTTGCGGCTCATGTAGGCGGTGGTCCAGATCGGGTCGAGGATCGCCAGGTTCGAGTGCGGCACGACACGCAGGACCTTGTCCTGGGCGAGCGCCGTCGGGGTGATCGCGAACACCGCGGTCGCCAGCACGGCCGCCTGGGTGAGTTGGGCAAGACGTCTCATCAGATCTTCCTCCGGGATTCGTTGACCTCGTCACGCACGGTAAGGCAAATTGGAGGCCCCACCAATCAGGGTTTCTGATTGGCCCGTCGGCCGCCACCGGAGCCCGCCCTGCCCTCACCGTCGAACGATCCCACCGCGCTCGATGCCGACGCGCTGTCTCGCCTGCTGCACCGTCGCGCGCTGTCGTGCCGGGAGCTGATGCGAGCGACGCTGGATCGCGTTCACCGGCTGAACCCGCGCTTCAATCCGATCGTCAACCTGGCCAGCGACGAGCGCCTGCTGGCCGAGGCCGACCGTGCCGACGCGGAGCTCGCGCGGGCGGTGGTGCCAGAGCAGGCCCAGCCGCACCCCGAGC
>CALJUI010000323.1 GCA_937975735.1 uncultured Rubrivivax sp. | reverse complement strand
CAGCGCCATCAAGTCCAGTGTGGATCTGCCGGTAGTGATCCACAGCCATTCCACCGCCGGGCTCGCCCCCATGTGCCAGCTCAAGGCAATCGAGGCCGGGGCCGACCGCATCGACACTGCCATCTCGTCCTGGTCGGGAGGTACGTCGCACCCGTCCACGGAATCCCAGGTGGCGGCCCTGCGCGACAACGGGCCGATGCTGGCGCTGGCCGCCCGACTGGGCTTCTCGCTGCGCCGCCATCCCGCCGACCCGCGGCTGTGGCGCGTGGTCAGGCCGCGCGACGCGCGACGGACCGCCGACGGATGCGCGCCCCGGCCCTCGGCCTGGGCCGCCGGACGGATCGCCCATTTCATCTGAAACATGCCGGCCAATGGGCCGACACGGCGGCGCAACCGGCACCGCCGACATTGACAACCGCCAACGCAGCCTCGGAGACTCCCCCATGACCTTGTCGCGCCGGCAGACGACGACCCCCGGTCGCCGTCCCCGGGTGATCGTGATCGACGATGATCGCGCCTGGCGTGCCCTGGTCGAGGAGTGGCTCGGCGCGATCGGCTGCGAGGTGCTGCAGGCGTCCGCGCCGGTCGCGGCCGATGACGTGGACCTGGTTCTGGTCGACGTGCCGAAGGCACGCGAAGGAGAGCCGACGATGATCCGGCAGTTGAGCGAAACCTACCCGCAGGCCCGGTTGCTGGCCCTGTCGAGCTGCTTCTTTCCCGGCGTGAAGTCGTGCGGGCCGGTGGCGCAGGCGCTCGGCGTCGATGCCGTGCTGGCCAAACCGGCCAGCTGCGAGGCCGTGACCAGCGCGGTGCGCGACCTGCTCGCACGCTGAGATGGCACGCGCGCCTCGCGGCCCCGGCAAAGGCGGACGGCGCTGGTCCTGGCGCCGGATCCCGGCCATCGGCGCGGCCTTCATCCTGCTGATCGTCGCGTTGTCGGCCTACGACGTCTGGCGCAGCCATCGGGACGCGGTCGCGCAGACCGAGCGCGAGCTCGATCAGCAGGCCCGCATCATTGCCGACCAGACCGCGCGCAGCGTGCAGGCCATCGATCTGGTCCTGCGCCACGTGGTCGGCGACCACCGCAGCGGTAGGCTGGCCGACCTGGCGCCTGCCGCGCGCCAGGACTACCTGAACGAGCAGCGGCTGGGCCTGGCCCCGCTGACCGGATTGAGCCTGCATGGTGCCGACGGCGTCGCTCAGGGCCAGGGCGCCCTTCAGCTCGACGCCGACGAGATCGAACAGCTCGCCAGCGCGCCCGAAGGCACGCTGCAGATCGGCAAGCCGGTGCGCAGCGCGCGCCATGGCGGCGGCTGGGTCATCCCGCTGGCGCGCCGGTTCGACGACACACCCGGCCGCTTCACCGGCGCGGTGGTCGGCGCGGTGCGGGTCGAAGGATTCGGCGACTTCTACCGGCGAGCCCGGCTCGACGACGGTACGCGGATCTCGCTCGTCCGCCACGACGGCACGCTGCTGGCGCGCGATCCGCCGCTGGAGAGCGCGCTCGGCCAGCGCTTCAAGCTCTTCGACGACCTGCTCACGGCCGGACCGGGCTGGCAGGCGACGGTCTCGCGCGTGCTGAGCCCCGTCGACGGCGTCGAACGCTTCGCCGCGTTGCAGCTGCTGCCGGACTACCCCCTGGCCATCATCGTCGCGCGCGACGCGTCGATGGCGCTGGCGACCTGGCGCCAGCAGGCGATCGGCACCGGATTGCGCACCCTCGCGCTGGGCCTGCTCGCCGCGCTGCTGCTCGGACTGTTCCGTGCCCAGTTCGAGCGTCTGGACCGCACCCGCGCCTCGCTCGAGGTGTCGCGCGAGCGCTTCGCGCTGGCCGCGGCGGGGGCCGACGTCGGCATCTGGGACTGGGACATGGACGGCGACCGCGTCTTCGCCTCCGAGCGAGCCCGCGAGATCTTCGGCCTGCCGCCGGGGCCCGAGGTCCGGCTGCGCAGCGAGTGGTTCGAGAGCGTCGCGATCCATCCCGACGACATGGCGGCGCGTCGCGAAGCGGTGAACGCGCACCTGGCGGGGCGCACGCCGTCGTACGAGCACGAGTTCCGGGTTCGCGGCCAGGACGGCCAGTACCGGTGGGTCCGCGTCAGCGCGCTGTGCGTGCGCAATGCCGCCGGCGAGCCGACGCGGATGGCCGGGTCGGTGGCCGACATCGACGGCCGCAAGCGCGCCGAGGAGGCGCTGCGCCGGTCCGAGGAGCGCTACGAGCTGGCGGTCGCCGGGTCCAGCGAGGGCCTGTGGGACTGGGATCTCTCGACCGACCAGCTGTTCCTGTCGCCGCGCGCGCAGGAGCTGCTGTGGCTGAGTCCCGGCGAGCCGCAGCGCTCGCGTCGGGACTGGATCGCCTGCACGCGCTACCACCCGGACGACCGCCCTCGGGTCAGGCGGGCGATCGCCGATCACCTTCGCGGCCGGACCCTGCACTTCCAGGTCGAATACCGGGTGCAGCATCACAGCGGACGCTGGCACTGGTATCGCCAGCGCGGCATCGCGGTGCGCGATGCGCAGGGGCGGCCGACGCGGATGGCCGGGTCGATGGAGGACATCACCGAGCGCAAGGCCTTCGAGGCCGACCGCGACCGCCTCGAGGCCGAGCTGCGGCAGGCCCAGAAGCTCGAGGCCATCGGCACGCTGGCCGGCGGCATCGCCCACGACTTCAACAACATCCTGGCCGCCATCCTCGGTTACGGCGAGATGGCGAAGAAGGACGCGCCGGAGGGCTCGGCGCAACGCCGTCACCTCGACGCGGCGATCAACGCCGGCCTGCGCGCGAAGTCGCTCGTCGAGCGCATCCTCGCGTTCAGCCGCACCGGCGTCGCCGAGCGCGTGCCGGTGCACGTCGGCTCGGTGGTCGCCGAGGCCCTCGGCCTGGTCGCCGCCTCGCTGCCGGCGGGCATCTCGCTCGTGCGCGACCTGCGCGGCGGCGACGCCGCGGTGCTCGGTGACCCGACGCAGATCCACCAGGTGGTGATGAACCTGTGTGCCAACGCGGTGCAGGCGATGAAGGCGAGCGGCACGCTGAACGTCTCGCTCGAACTGGCGCACACCGCGGCGGGTGCCGGCGTCGTCAGGTTGCGCGTCGCCGACACCGGTGTCGGCATCGCGCCGGGCGTTCGCGAGCGCATCTTCGATCCCTTCTTCACGACCAAGGAGGTCGGCGTCGGCACCGGCCTCGGCCTGTCGCTGGTGCACGGCATCGTCACCGACCTCGGCGGCAGCATCGAGGTGGACAGCCAGCCCGGGCAGGGCGCCACCTTCACCGTGACCCTGCCCTGGCAGAGCTGCGTCGCGCCACCCGCCGTCGACGCGCCGCGGCCACCGCCCGGGGGGCGGGGCGAGACGATCCTGTTCGTCGACGACGAGGAGGCGCTGGTCGCGCTGGGCGAGGAGCTGATCGCCGAACTCGGCTACGAGCCGGTCGGCTTCACCTCCAGCCTGGCGGCGCTCGAGGCCTTCCAGGCCGATCCGGGCCGCTTCGACGCCGTGCTGTCCGACGAAGCGATGCCGGAGATGACCGGCTCGGCGCTGGCCCGCGAGATCCGCCTGCGCCGGCCGGATCTGCCGGTGGTGCTGATGAGCGGCTACGTCACGGCCGCGCTGGCGCAGCGCGCGCGCGACGCCGGCGTGCGCGAGGTGCTGGCCAAGCCGCTGTCGGCGACCGAACTCGCGCACGGCCTGGCGCGGGCGCTGAAGTCCGTCGCTGCGGCGCCGGTCGATCCGGCATGAAGGTCTCCCGCCACGGCGCGGCCGGCGCTACGATCGACAGCCGCGGCACGGCCGCCGCCCCACCGATGCCATCCGCGCCCGTCCTGCCCCACGTGCTTGTCGTCGACGACGACCCGGACATCCGCCAGCTGGTCTGCGACTATCTGGGCGACAACGAGTTGCGCGCGACCGCCGTCGCCAGCGGCCGCGAGCTCGACGAGGTGATGGCCCGCGAGACCGTCGACGCGCTGGTGCTCGATCTGCGCCTGCCCGGCGAGGACGGCCTGCAGATCGCGCGCCGCCTGCGCGACGGCTCCGAGATCCCGATCCTGATGCTGACCGGCCGCAGCGAAGAGGCCGACCGCGTGATGGGCCTGGAGCTCGGCGCCGACGATTACCTGACCAAGCCCTTCAGCCTGCGCGAACTGCTCGCGCGGCTGCGCGCGCTGCTGCGCCGCGCACGGGCGCGCAACACGGTGGCCGACACCATCGCTCAGGTGCGCGCCTATCGCTTCGGCGCCTGGGAGCTCAGCACCGGCTTGCGACGGCTGCGCCAGGCCGATGGGCGGCTCGTCGAACTGACGAACGGGGAGTTCAGCCTGCTGGCCGCCTTCGTCGCATCGCCGCGGCGCATCCTGTCGCGCGACCAGCTGCTCGAGCTGTCCCGACTGCACAACGGCGAGGTCTACGACCGCTCGATCGACGTCCAGATCCTGCGTCTGCGTCGCAAGATCGAAGCCGACCCGGCGGCGCCGGCGTTGATCCGCACGGAGCGCGGGGTCGGCTACTTCTTCGACGCCGACGTCGAAGCGGTGCGCTGAAGGCGCCTCAGTCGACGAGCCAGGCGCCGTCCTGGCAGGCGATCACCGCGGTCGTGACGGTGGCGCTGGCCAGCGCCCAGTTGATCGCCCGCCGCCCCCCCACGCCGAAGCGGCGCAGATGCAGGAAGGCGAGCGCCACGCCGAGGCCGAACGAGAGCCCGACCGCCGCGGCCGCGCTGGCGCCGACGCGCAGCGCCAGCGCGTGCGCCAGCCACTGCGCCAGTCGTTCGCCGCCGAGCAGCCCGAGCAGCGCCGCCGGCGCGCCGGCGAACCAGGTCCAGGGCGCCTCGGCGGGCAGTGCGCCGGTGTCGGGCCGCATGGCGCCGCTCACAGCCGCGTGATCACGCGCGCGACCGTCTCGCAACGCGCGCGG
>CALJUI010000322.1 GCA_937975735.1 uncultured Rubrivivax sp. | reverse complement strand
TCGCCATCGCTGCGGAAATCCTGCGCGAACAGCACACGCCGGGCGAGGACTGGCTGCTTGCCATCGGCCGCTACCACCGGCCCGCCGGCGGGGCGCCCGCGGCGCGCTACCGGCGCAGCGTGCATCGGCACCTGACCCGCGTGATCGACCCCGGCGTTCCCGTTCCAACCCTCCAGGCCACCACGCCATGAAACACACCGTCCTCATCGCCGCCATCGGGCTGCTGTCCACGACCACCGTCTCCGCGCCGCTGATCGTCGTCGAAGACCGCGGCGGCGACTCCGCGCTGCCGTACTACCAGTCGCTGAATCCTCAGCCGGATCAGGCCACGCCGCCGGCCCCGATGCCAGCCCTTCGCGCGGGCAACGCGGCCGACGCCGAAGCCGCCATGCTGCCGGTGTGCTCGACGCAACTGTCGCCGGGCGAGGTGCAGCGCCGCGTCATCCGGGCGCCGGGCCTGACGGCGCTGTTCCTGATCGGCGACGACGAGCGTTCGCGCGCCTGGCTGCGGCAGCGGCAGGCGGCGCTGCGAGAGCTGCAGGCCGTGGGCCTGGTGGTCAACGTGGAGTCGATGGCCGCGCTGACGGCGCTGCGCAGGCTGGCTCCCGGCCTGACCCTCTCGCCGGCCTCCGGCGACGACCTGGGCCAGCGCCTGGGCCTGCGCCACTACCCGGTGCTCATCACGTCCACCGGCATCGAGCAGTAGGTGCGCAAATGGCCCAACCGCATGCGGTCGAGGTGCTGCTGCGGCCAGCGGTGGAGCTTCATACCGTGGCGGTCTGCACCGGCGCCGCGATTCTGTGCCTGGTGGCACCGTGGTCGCTCGCGCTGAATCCGCTGCTCGGCCTGGGCTCGGCACTGGCCTTCCTGACCTTCGGCGCGATTCGCCTGCGCGATGCCTGGGCGATCCTGCGCTATCGCCGCAACATCCGCCGCCTGCCGCGCTACGTGATGACCAGCCGCGACGTGCCGGTGAGTCAGCAACGGCTGTTCGTCGGCCGGGGCTTTCGCTGGGAGCAGCGACACACGCACCGGCTGATGCAGACCTACCGGCCGGAGTTCCGCCGCTACGTCGATCCGACGGCGATCCACCGGGCCGCACGGCGGCTGGAGGAACGGCTTGAGTTCGCGCCGTTTCCGGTCTCGAAGCTGGCGCGCGCGCTGGCCTGGGACAGCCCGCTAAACCCGGCGCGGCCGCTGCCGCCCGTCGGCGGAATGCCGCGCCTGCATGGCATCGAGCCGCATGAGGTCGATGTCACCCTGCCGCTGGGCGAACGGGTCGGCCATTCGCTGGTGCTGGGCACCACGCGCGTGGGCAAGACGCGGCTGGCCGAGTTGTTCATCACGCAAGACATCCGCCGCAAGGTCCGCGGCGAGCACGAGGTGGTGATCGTCTTCGACCCCAAGGGCGATGCGGACCTGCTCAAGCGCGTGTACGTGGAAGCCAGGCGCGCCGGGCGCGAAGGCGAGTTCTACGTCTTCCATCTGGGCTGGCCGGACATCTCGGCGCGCTACAACGCCGTGGGCCGGTTCGGGCGGATCTCCGAGGTGGCACTGCGCATCGCCGGACAGCTCTCGGGCGAAGGCAACAGCGCCGCGTTCCGCGAATTCGCCTGGCGCTTCGTCAACATCATCGCGCGCGCCCTGGTCGAGCTGGGGCAGCGGCCGGACTACCTGCTGATCCAGCGCCACGTCATCAACATCGACGCGCTGTTCATCGAGTACGCCCAGCACTACTTCGCCAAGAGCGAGCCGAAGGCCTGGGAGGTCATCGTCCAGCTCGAAGCCAGGCTGAACGACAAGAACATCCCGCGCAACATGATCGGGCGCGAGAAGCGCGTGGTGGCCCTCGAACAGTACCTGTCCCAGGTGCGCATCTATGACCCGGTGCTCGACGGCCTGCGCAGCGCCGTGCGCTACGACCGGACGTACTTCGACAAGATCGTCGCTTCGCTGCTGCCGCTGCTGGAGAAGCTCACTACCGGCAAGATCGCACAACTGCTTGCACCGAACTATTCCGACCTGTCCGACCGGCGGCCGATCTTCGACTGGATGCAGGTCATCCGCAAACGCGCGGTGGTCTACGTGGGGCTGGATGCTCTGTCCGACGCCGAAGTCGCGGCGGCGGTGGGCAACTCGATGTTCAGCGACCTGGTCTCGGTCGCCGGCCACATCTACAAGTTCGGCATCGACGACGGGCTACCCGGCGCAACGGTGGGCGCCAGGATCCCGATCAACGTCCACGCCGACGAATTCAATGAACTCATGGGCGACGAGTTCATTCCGATGGTCAACAAGGGCGGCGGTGCCGGCGTACAGGTGACGGCCTACACGCAGACCTTGAGCGATATCGAGGCGCGCATCGGCAACCGTGCCAAGGCCGGCCAGGTGGTCGGCAACTTCAACAACCTGTTCATGCTGCGCGTGCGTGAGACCGCCACCGCCGAACTGCTGACGCGACAACTGCCCAAGGTCGAGGTGTACGCCACGGCACTGATGAGCGGCGCCACCGACAGCTCCGACCCGCGCGGCACTACCGCCTTCACGTCCAACACCCAGGACCGCATCAGCAGCAACAGCGTGCCGCTGATCGAGCCGGCGCATGTGGTGGCGCTGCCCAAGGGGCAGTGCTTCGCGCTGACCGAGGGTGGCAACCTCTGGAAAGTCCGCATGCCGCTGCCGGCACCCGATCCCGACGAAGCCATG
>CALJUI010000321.1 GCA_937975735.1 uncultured Rubrivivax sp. | reverse complement strand
ACGGCGACCACCGATATCTACACTCTTTCCCTACACGACGCTCTTCCGATCTCCGCGCACGAGGTCGAGCACCAGCGCGAGCGTGTGCTCGGCCACGGTCAGCGCGTTGCCGCCCGGCGCGAACACCACCGGGATGCCCATCTCGGCCGCGGCCGCGGTGTCGAGGTTGTCGAGCCCGACGCCCGCGCGCGCGATCACCTCGAGCCGCGGGCAGCGCCGCAGCAGGGCCTCGGGGATGCGGCCGCGGCCGCGCGTCAGGATCGCCCGGACCGCCCGGAAGTCGCAGTCCGGCGCGTTCGGGTCGCCGGCGCGCACCAGCTCGTCGACGTCGGCGAGCAGCGCCTCGGCGTCCGGGTGCAGCGACTCGAGCAGCAGGATCGTCACGGCGTCTCGTGCGCGCCGACCGACGCGCCCGGCGCCATCCGGTAGATGCCCGGCTCCGGCTCGACCAGATCGTCGGCGAACAGGGCCGGATCGATCGCGGCGTCGCGCGCGCTCGCGATCTCGATCAGGTTGCCCGACGGGTCGCGCACGAACATCTGCATCGCGCCGCTCGGCAGCCGCCGCACGCGGCCCCACGGCGCGAGGTCGATCGCGCCGGCGTCCTTGGCGCGGCGGAACACCGCGACGAAGTCCGGCACCACGAGGCAGAAGTGGCCGCGGAACTGGTGCACGTCCGCGATCTCGTTCATGTGGATCTGCTGGCGGTCGCCGATCCGGAAGAACTGCGAGCGGAAGCCCTGGTCGGGCGTCGGGTCGAGCGGCAGGCCGATCACGTCGCGGTAGAACGCGACCGCCGCGTCGAGGTCGTCGACGTTGACGTTGACGTGGTGGATCGAGAAGTCGGTCATCGCGGGCTCCGGTGGGGTCGGCGCGTGCTCGGGTCGGCGCATCGTCTCGGTCGGTCCTGGTCAGCGCATCGTATGTCGGGCGACGAACGCGGGGTCGGGCTCGACGCCGAAGCCGAGGCCGGTCGGCGGCCGCAGCGCGCCGTCGTGCAGCGACAGGTCGACCTGCGCGAGCTCGCGCAAGAGCGGCGCGCCGCCCATCGGCACCTCGACGAACACGCCGGCGGGGCTCGCGAACGCGAGCGTGCGCGCGGCCTGGAAGGAGATCGCCGAGCCCCAGCAGTGCGGGGCCAGCTCGAGCCGGCTGGCCCACGCCAGCGCCGCGATGCGCAGGCCTTCGCTGAGGCCGCCGGCGATCGCGAGGTCCGGCTGCAGCACGTCGACCGCGCGCCGCTCGAGCAGCTCGGCGAAGTCGAAGGCCGAGAACTCGCTCTCGCCGGCGGCGATCGGCAGCGCGCTCGCGAAGCGCACCTCGGCGAGGCCGCGGCGGTCGTCGGACGCGACCGGCTCCTCGACGAAGCGCAGCGCGAGCTCCTGGGCGCCGGCGCAGAAGCGCTTCGCCTCGGCGACGTTCATGGTGCCGTGCGCGTCGACCATCAGGTCGACGTCGGGGCCGAGGGCCGCGCGCGCGGCGGCGGCGCGCGCGAGGCTCGTGCGGCTCCTGCCGTCCATCGCGCCGACCCGCATCTTGATCGCGCGGAAGCCCGCCTCGGTGTAGCGGCCGAGCTCGTCGGGCAGGCCGTCGACGTCGGCCCAGCCGCCGCTCGCGTAGGCGCGCACCGTGTCGCGGCACGGCCCCCCGAGCAGCTCGAGCACCGACACGCCGCGCGCCTTGGCACAGAGGTCCCACAGCGCCAGGTCGACGCCGGCCATCGCCGCCGTGTGCGCGCCGCGGCGGCCGAGCACCGGCATCGCGCGGCCTTGGCGTTCGGCGAGCGGGGCGCGCGTGCCGTTGTACATCGCCGACCAGGCGCGGCCGACGTGGCGCGGATCGCGGCCGAGCAGCAGCGGGCGCAGCTCGTGCTCGACGACGGCGACGAGCGCCGACCCGTCGCCGGCGCTGCCGACCGCGGGCTTGGCCTCGCCGTAGCCGACGAGGCCGTCGTCGCTGGCGATCGTCACCAGCACCGCGTCGAACGTCGTGATGCGGCCGAAGTCCGAGACGTGCTGGCGCTCCGCCGGCAGTTCGCAGGAGAGCCAGGCGGCGTCGACCGAGCGGATCTTCACGTGCGGGTGTCGAGGGGCGCGGGTCGGCGGATCAGCGGATCAGCGGCAGGAGCGTCTTCGACGCGGTCTCGTACAGCCGCGTGTAGAACGCCTCGCTGAGCAGCGAGCTGCCGTGGTCCTGGATGAACTTGAGCTGCTCCGGCGAGATGTCGACCGGGTTCTGCTCGACCTGGTCGGGCCACGGACAGACCGGCGTGCGGTCGACCGGCGCGACCGCCTCCATGGTCAGCGCGCCGTCGTAGCCGACCTCGCGCAGCGTCGCGACCAGCCGCTGCCAGTCGACGTTGCCCATGCCCGGCGCGAGGCGGTTGTTCTCGGCCACGTGCACGTCGACGAGCCGCGGGCCGACCTTGCGCACCGCGTCGAACATGTCGACCTCCTCGATGTTCATGTGGAACACGTCGAGGCAGACGCCGCAGTCGGGGCCGACGTCCTCGGCGAGCTTGAGCGCCTGGTCGGCGCGGTTGACGAAGTACGTCTCGAAGCGGTTGAGCGGCTCGATCGCCATACGCACGCCGGCCTTCCGCGCGTGGCCGTAGACCTCCTTGAGGCCCTCGACGACCCACTGCCACTCGTCCTCGGGCGTTCCGTCCGGCGTGATCTTGCCGACCGTCGCGGGCACGATGGTGATCTCGGTGCCGTCGAGCTCCTTCACCATCGTGACGACCGACTTGACGTAGTCGACCGACTTCGCGCGCTGCGTCTCGTCGCGCGCGGCGAGGTTGCGCTCGCCGAGCGTCAGCGTCACCGCGCCCCAGCAGCGGATGCCGTGCTCCTTCAGGAGCGGCCGCGACGTCTTGGTGTCGTACTGCTTCGGTTCGCCGCTGATCTCGATGCTCTCGAAGCCGAGGCGCTTGATCCGCCGCAGCGTGACTTCGAGGGGCTCGGCGCGCATCCAGTTGTGCGTGGAGAGGTGCATGGGGTGCAGGGGGTCGGAGGTTCAAATCCTCTCGCTCCGACCACTCATCTACGTGGTACAGTTCGTTGCCGATCGCGCACTTAGCGCGAACCTGCCCTGAGGGGTCAGCGCGGCGCACCTGACGCGAAAGGTCGAATTTCGACCTTTTCGCCTACCTGGAGCCCCGCTGATGAGTGAGCAAGGACCAAGACTGCTGCGTACGAAGGGCGGCTACGCCTACGCCAAGTTCAACGGCCGCAAGATCAACTTCGGCCGCCACGATGACCCCGACGCCCGGCCTCGCTTCGACGCCTTCAAGGCGCAGTGGCTGCTGAACGGCCGCGAGGTGACCGACGACATGCTGCCCGACCGGGCGGTGCGCCGCGACGCGATCACGGTCGACCAGTTGGCCGTGATGTTCCTGGCGCACCTGCGCGAGCGGTACGACGCCGACTGGCAACGCTGCAACTACGGGCGCATCGAGCACAGCCTGAAGCCGATGCGGTCGCTGTACGGGCCGGACCCCGCCGAGTCGTTCACACCGAAGCGGTTGCAGAGCGTGCGGCGGCACATGATCGACGGCGGCAAGTTGTCGCGCCGCGAGATCAACCGCCGCGTGCTGGAGATCCGGCGGTGCTTCAAGTGGGCGGTCGCCGAGGAACTGGTGCCCGGTGACCGGGCGCACGCCCTGGCGGCGATCGAAGGGCTGCGGCCCGGCGAGTACGGCGCCCGCGAGACAGAGAAGGTGCGACCTGTCGAGCGCGAGGTGGTCGACGCCACGCTGCCGTACCTGACCAAGCCGCTGGCCGGGCTGGTGGAACTGATGTGGTGGTGCGGCGCGCGGCCCAGCGAGCTGTTCGACCTGCGCCCGATGGACGTGGACCGGTCCGGCGACGTGTGGGTGGTGCGGCTGGCGAAGCACAAGACCGCCCGGCGCGGCAAGCGGCGCGAGTTGTTCTTCGGGCCCGAGGCGCAGCGCATCCTGAAGCCGTTCCTGTGCCGGGCGAAGGACCGGCCCATGTTCTCGCCGGCCGAGTCGACGGCCGACATGGCGCTGGCGAAGCGCGCGGCGCGCAAGACGCCGTTGTACCCGTCGCACGTGGCGCGCTACGAGCGCGAGCGCGCTGCACGGCCGGACCGCACGGACGGCACGGTGTACACGTCACGGACCTTCAACCGTGCGATCACCCGTGCGATCCGTATCGGCAACCGTGCGCGGGCCGAGGAAGGGCTGATGCCGATCCCGCACTGGCACCCGTACCAACTGCGGCACGCCGCCGCGACGCGCATCAAGCGCGACCACGGCCTCGAAGCGGTGCGCGTGCTGCTCGGGCACACCAGCGCGACGATGAGCGCGCACTACGCCGAGGACGATCTGGAGAAGGCGCGCGCCGTGATGGAGAAGGCGGGGTGAGCCGTCCCGATGTGAGAACGTGCCGCGGCGGCGCCAGCCGCGCCGCTTGGGCGGGGTAGACTCCACCGTGGTCTTCCGTACCCAGTACAAAGAGCCGGTCGAGGCTGTGGCAGGCAACGCCTACCAGCGGTGGCTGAACGCCGACCCCACGAGCCGTGGGCCGAGCCCGTACGGCGAGCACGGCGTGTTGAGCCGCGACGATCAGGCCGTGCTCGACGACGCCGTTGCGGCGCTGAACACCGACCCCGAGAACGGCGCCCTTCGCAAGCGGCTCGCGAATCTCCTGGGCGAGTGCGCCGGTCGCGCCCAGATCGTGAGCGAGTGGGGCGGTTGGCATGTGGTCACGACGACGACGCGGGCGGCCATCCGGCCGGGCTGCGAAGTCGAGGCCCGCGCATGGCTGGTTGGTCAGGGCGTCTTGGATCTGCCCAAGAATCTCACCGAGAGGAAACTGGCGCGGATCATCGACCACAACGGGCTGATCGCGCCGGAGCGGTTGTTCCGCACGTCGCAGCGCGACTCGATTCGGCGCAGCTAGTTGTGAAATGGCGTATACTGTGGTGTTCGCCCTTCGCTGTGGCAAAACGACCCGACAGGTCGACAGGGCATGAGTAACCACGGCACCCGGATGCGCACCAGCGTGCGCGCGAGGTTGCCCCGTGAGTTCGACTCTGCTTTCCGTGCTCCCCGAGAGTGAGCGCGACCAACTTATTCCGCTGCTGGCCGATGGGCCGGCGTTCTACGAGAAGCTGACTGGCAAGCGCCCGCACCGCAGTCTGGTGTGGCGCCACGCGACCCGCGGCGTGCGCGGCGTTCGCCTGAAGACCGTCAGCGTGGGCCGCACGCTGATGACGACCGCCCGCTGGATCGTCGAGCACTGGGAAGCGGTCGATGCCGCTCGCCACTCGCCGAAGGGCAAGCGGAAGGGGGCGGTTCGATGACCCTGCGCGACGACCCCGAAAGTGAGCCGGCCGCACCCACCGAAGTGAGCGCAGCCGGCGCGACGACCCAGCCCAGCATAGGCCAGACCGGCACGGAACCGAAGCCCGACGAAGCCGTCGCGTTCCTGGAGAAGTGGAAGCCGGGCGGGCCCTGGCCGCTGTGCGCGTTCCAGGCGGACGACAGGAGCGACAAGGACTTCAGGACGTTCACGCCGGCGACGCTGGGCAAGCTGCCCGTGTGGATCGCCGAGCAGACCGCCGCGCAGCGCAACGTGTACTTCCACGTGAACACCGCGCGCGGGCTGGCGAAGGGCCGCGCCAAGAAGATCAACGTGGTGTCGATCGACTGGCTGCACGTGGACGTGGACCCGGTGGATGATCGCCCGCTGGAAGCCGAGCGGCAGCGCATTCGCGAACGGATCATGCGGGACGACGACGACGACGTGCTGCCGCCGGCGTCGGTGATCATCTTCAGCGGCGGCGGGTACCAGGGCTTCTGGCGCCTGCGCGATCCGATCATGGTCAACTGCGACGAGGCCGCGGCCGAAGACGCCGAGCAGTACAACGTGCAGATCGCGAAGCTGATGCAGGCCGACGACTGCTTCAACGCCGACCGGATCATGCGCCTGCCGGGAACGATCAACTGGCCTAACGCGAAGAAGCGCAAGCGTGGGCAGGTGCCCGTGGTGGCCGAACTCGTGCGCGCGGACTGGGACGTGGCGTACGACATCGACAAGTTCGTGAAGGCGCCGCCGGTGAAGGGCGCGTCGTCTTCGTCGCGCGGCGGCGCGGGCGTCCAACTCAACATCAGCGGCAAGGTGCGGAGCATGGCGCCGGATGAGCTGGAGACCGACCCGCTGCTGGCGAAGATCGAGGCGCGAGCGAAGGTCGTGCTCTTGCAGGGCTTGGACCCGGACCAGCCGCTGGCTGACGGCAACAGCAAGTCGCACTGGGTCTGGTACGCGGCGAACGCCATGGTGCGCGCCGGTGTCGACGACGACACCATGTACTCGATCCTGACCGACCCGAGCCTGCCGATCAGCAAGCACGTGCTGGAGCAGGGCGGCGCCAAGGCGGTCGACCGCGCCGCGCGGCGGGCGATCCAGCGGGCGCGTGAGCATGCGATCGCGCCGTGGCTGGCCGAACTCAACAGCAAGTACGCTTTCGTCGAGTCCATCGGCGGCAAGACGCGCGTCATGCGCCACCGCTACGACTACGCGCTTGGCCACGACGACATCGAGTTCTTGCAGAAGGACGGGTTCTTGGCCACCTACTCGAACCGGTTCATCGAGGAAGCGAAGCCGGGCACCAACGGCAAGCCGCCGGGCGTCCAGCTGACCCCCGTCGGCAAGTGGTGGGTTCAGCACCCGCTGCGCCGCACCTACAGCGAGGTGACGTTCGCGCCGGGCATCGACATGCCCGAGGACGTGTTCAACAGGTGGCAGGGGTTCTCGTGCGACCCGAAGCCGGGCGACTGTTCGCTCTACCTGAAGCACGTGCGCGACAACATCTGTCGCGGGAACGAAGAGCACTACGACTACATGATCCGGTGGATGGCCAGGATGGTGCAGCGTCCTGACCTCCAAGCCGAAGTCGCGCCGGTGCTGCGCGGTCGGAAGGGCATCGGCAAGGGCGAGTTCGTGCGCCACTACGGCTGCTTGTTCGGGGCGCACTTCAAGTACGTCGCCAACCCCAAGCACCTGACCGGGAACTTCAACGCCGTGCTGCTGGATGCCAAGTTGGTGTTCGCCGACGAGTGCTTCGTGAAAGGCGACAAGGAACACGAGGCCGGCCAGAAGGCGCTGATCACCAACGCGACGATCCGCGTGGAGCCGAAGGGCATCGACACCTTGGAGGTGCGGAACTTCGTCGCGCTGATCATGGCGACGAACGCCAACTGGTCGGTTTCCGTGACGGAAGACGAGCGCCGGTACCTCGCGCTCGACGTGGGCGAGGCGCAGCGGAAGAACCGCGCGTACTTCGAGGCGATCGACCAGCAGATGAAGAGCGGCGGCTACGCGGCTCTGCTGCACCACCTGCTGAACGAAGTCGACCTGTCGGGCTGGGACCACACCAACGTGCCGATGACCGACGAGATGCGGCGGCAGCAGAAGAACTCGCTGTCGGACATCAACCGGTGGTGGCTCGGCGTGATCGAAGACGGGTACTTCGAGTGCGACACCTGGAAGGGCAAGATGGAGCGGCCGGCCAAGAAGCCGCTGTACGACATGATCCGGGCCGCTTGTCCCAAGCAGGCGTTCACCGACACAGACCTTGCCGAGTTCATGCAGGCCCGCGGCGCGAAGAAGGTGCAAGGGAAGGGCGGCACCGGGTTGTTCTGGGCGTTCCCGCCTTTGGCCGCGTGCCGGCAAGCGTGGCTGGAGGATCACCCGTCGTCGGAGAAGCCGAACTGGACCCCCCGAACGGTGTGGGGTGGGCCCGAGGCGATGTGATGGTCCCCACCGGTCCCGGCGCGGTCCCCGACGTGATTTGCCCAATGGAGCCCGTGCACGGGCTCCAAATGGGTGAGTCCCCAGAGTCCCAACTGTCCCCATCAAGAAGAAGTCAGTACAGAAACGAGCGGCTGCGGTGCCCCGAGAGGCTGGCGGCATCGCCACACCACCGGGCACGCCGAATCGGCTGGGAAACCGGGGACCATGGGGACAGCGACGAGAAACACCACCTAGCCCCTCGAACTCGGGCTTTCAGCGGTCCCCATTCGGCGCCGGGAAGTGGGGACCGGTCCCCGTTTCGGCTGCATCAGGGGTCGAATGCAGCAGTGTGCAACGGCCTGGGACCACCGGTGAGCTGCGGTCAACGCGTCCGCCTGTCCGCTGTCCACCGCTCGCCTCGCCGGTCCCGCCTGCACCACACCGCAGCCCGGCACCGCCACGCGCACGCCGCAGACTTCCGGCTGTCCGGCGCGCCGCTTCCCTTCCTGTCCGTACAGCACGATGTTCGGCCGGTGGGACTCTCCGACGACTTGGTTCATCTGATCGTGTGCAAGCTGCGCGCCGGCGCCAGCGTGTCCGCCGCCGCACGTGCTGCGGGCGTCTCCAGGCAGCGCGTGTACCGCGCCGCCGAACGCCACGACGAACTGCGCGCGTTGCTGCCCACGAACGCCGGCACCGCGGCGCCCCAGCAGCCCCGCCCGTCGGTTGACGACGACCAGCCCGGCGACCGCCCGCGCTACGACGAAGACTTGACCCGCGAACAGACCACCGAGCTGTGCCGGTCGCTCGGGCGCCTGCGGAACCTGCGCGACGCCGCGCTCGACGCCGGGGTGGACCTGTTCCCGAACCGCATTCGGCCGCGCGACCTGCCGCGCGAGGCCCGCAACCTTCTGCGCGATGCGCTGGAGATCGTGCAGGCGGCGCGGTTGCCGAAGCCGCCGGGCGCCGAGCAGCAGGCGTTGCAGCAATGGCTCGCCGGCGCCGAGTGGCCGCACGATGTCGAGTTGGACGTGAAGGCCCTTCGCGCGTTGTCGGCGAGGGCCGCCGACAACTTCGAAGCCGTGCAGCGCGCACGCGCCAAGCTGAAGGCGCGCCACGAACGCCGCTCGAAGCGCGACGCCGCCGGCGACGACTGGGTGGCGTTCTGAGCACGCGCCGCGCCCGATCTGCCAGGGCGATGGCGGCGCACTCGCTGTCCTGGGCGCCCAACGCGCCGGCGCCGAAGTTCGCGTTGCGTGCACTCGTCGTGGCGATCGCCCAGGACTGGTTCGATGGTGACGCCGGCGACGCCGTCGTGTCGCTGGTCACCGACCACGACCGCGACCTGGAATCGATGATGCTGTTCGCGTGCGGCACGTCGTTGGAGCCCACCGACCCGATCCCCGACGCCGCGCAGGCGCTCCAGGACCACGTCGGGCACGTGCGCTTGTTTCTCGCCGTCCACGACCCCGCGGCGCACCCGCCGACGCTGCTCGGCCGGTACGTGACGTTGACCGCCGCCGCGCACCACGCCGGCGACAGGCGCCGGGCCGTGTGCGCGATGGTCGAGGACGGCGACGAGCTGTTCGCCGAGCTTTTCAGCCGCTGCACCGGCGTCGAGCTGTGATAGTCCCGAGTCGGTGTCGAACTCATGGCGCCGACCGGTCGATGCCATCGCGGCGACACCGCACGCGCCGAGTTCATTCTGAGGAATGACCCCGCACGCCCGCGGCGCGGCGGTACTCTGCTGCATGCAGACCGCCTTCGCGTACGTCCGCGTCAGCAGCACCGGCCAGCTGGACGGGCACGGCCTGGACCGCCAGGAAGACGCCGTGCGGCGCTTCGCCCGCGCCCGCCGCATCCGGGTCGTCGAGACGTTCCAAGACGCCCACACGGGCACCGAGGCGGACCGGCCGGGCTTCACGGCGATGCTCGCCGCCCTGCGGGCGAACGGCACGCGCACGGTCATCGTCGAGTCGCTGGACCGCGTCGCCCGCTCGCTGTCGGTCCAGATCGCTCTGCTCGCCGCGCTGGAGCGGGAAGGCGTCGCCCTGCTGTCGGCGGCGACCGGTCAGGACGTGGTCGCCGACGTGCGCGACGACCCCATGCGCGAAGCCATGGTGCTGATGCAGGGCATCTTCGCGCAGACCGAGAAGAAGCTGCTGGTGCGCAAGATGCGGCAGGCGCGCGAAGCGAAGCGGGCGCAAGGCGAGCGGGTCGAAGGGGTGAAGCCGTACGGCACGCTGCCGGGCGAAGCCGACGTGCTCGACATCATCCGGCGCGGTCGCCGCGCACGCCGCACGTTCGCCGCCATCGCCGCCGACCTGAACGCGCAAGGCAAGAGCACCCGCGGGCGCAAGGACCGCCCGCCGCGCGCCTGGACCGCCGCCGACGTGCGCGGCATCTGGCGCCGCCGCTGAGCGCCCAGCACGCGCGCTGCGCCACGATCGCCGCGACCCTGCCCCGTCGCACCACACGCGCCGACGGAGCGCACCACGCGCCCCCTGCGGCGCCGTCGCGCAGCACCACGCCGGGCACCACGCCAGCACCGCGCCGCGGGCACGCACAGACGCAGCGTGCTGTTTACACATCGCGCCACACCGCAGCACCGACCGGAATCAGCCGCAGGCAACGCAAGGCTGCACAAAGTCTTGCAGGGCACGAACAGCCCCGCCCCCTGGGGAAACAGGCGTTGCGAGGCTGTCGGCGGCACTTGCACGCCCGTGTGCCTAGTAAGTGGCGCGCGAGCGGCGGATTACTCGTAGGCATGAACGAAGCATCCACAGACGATCCCCGCGCCGTCGCCAAGGCGATGATCCTCGATGGGCTGGCCCGGCGCCTGACCGTCGAAGACTCGTGCCACGCCGCTGGTGTGAGCCGTCGCACCGGCTACGGCTGGCGGTCCGCCGACGATCAGTTCGCCCAGGCATGGGACGACGCCGTCGAAGGCGCCGCGCACACCGTGAACGCCGCGCGCATGACTGAGTGGCGCAGCGTGCTGGCGCAGCGCGAATCCGAACTGGCGACGATCGACGACGAGTTGCACGAGGTCGCCGCGCCGGCGCTCGCCGGTGACGAAGCCGCCCAACAGCGACAGGTCGAGCTGCAAGCGCGCCGCGCAGAGGTCGAGGAAGTCGCTGCCACGCTGCGCACCGCGCTCGCCAGTGGCGAAGCGCACCTCCAGCGTCAGGCCGCCGAGCGGCAGGAACGCGACCGTCAAGCCGCCGCCGCCGAAGACGCCCGGCTGGCGCAGGAACAGCGAACCGCCGCGGCCGAGGTCGACGCCGCCCTGGCGAGCCTGGAACAAGCCGTCCAGCGATTCACCGACGCCGCCATCGCGCGCCAGTCAGCCCAGCGCAAGGCCACCGGCCGCAGCCGACCTGTCACTGCGGATCGGCAAGTGCTCTGTGCCCTGTTCGCCGGCGCCCCGCGGTTCGCGCAGCTGATCGGCGCCGACCGCCGCCTTGCCGCCCACGCCCGCGTGCTGTCGGAGACGGTGGGCTGATGCGCTCCCTTCGCCAGATCGACCGGGACATCGAGCGCCTGTTCGAGCACTCGGAAGCGATGCACCGCATGGTCGCCGACACCAAGGCCGACGATGTCGAACTGCACCTCGGCAAGTACCTGTGCGGGATGGTCGACCTGTCGGGCGAGCCCTACCGCGTCGTCGTCCGCGAGATGCTGGAGATGGAGGACGAAGGCATCGTCGCGCTGCTGGGCAAGCTGCCGCCCGACCAGCGCGAGCCCATGTTCCGCCGCGTGATGCAGAACCTCCGCTGCGTCTACGAACCCAAGCTGTGCCTGCTCGTGCCCGGCTACATCCGCCCAGCCAAGAACACCAACCAACGATGAACAGTCACCTCAAGAACCGCGTCCATTCCATCCTCAAGCGCCTCGATGCGGGCGCCGAACTCGTCAAGGCCGACGGCTCGGTCGAGTTCACGCGCCAGGAGCTGGAAGCCGCGCTCGCGGCAATCGCCGAGCTGCGCCGCCAGCCCGACGAGACGCCGGAACAGTCGCTCGCGCGCCTGCTGACCGCCCGCGATGTCGCTGTCGCGAAGGTCAGCCGGGCGATCGAAGTCGCGCGGATCGCCACCGACAACAACGCGCTGCGCAAGCGCGCGCAGGTCGAGCCCTTCGTGCACGAGGCGAACCGCATGCTCGACGAGCACGTGGGGCTGATGAAGCGCGCCGACGAGTCGGTGCCGCAGGCGTACTCACGCCTCGCGCGCGACCGCGAACCCGGTTTCGTCCGCTTGTGGACGCATCTGCGCTCGGTCACCGACCAACTCTGACATCCTCGTGCCGCCCATTCGCCTGGGCGGCACACCCCGGTTTCTCGACCGGTGGTTCGGTCGGTCGGCTTGCCCTTTCCTTTTCGGTGGTCATGGGGGCAGGCCGGCCGGCCACTTTTTCACACCGCGCGCACGCCGTCGTCTTCTGGATCACAACCAACAAGGCGGGCGCGCACTTCTTCGCGTGCAAGGCCCATCCATTGGGCGTGCACCGCAACGCCGCGTCGGTGCCGGGGTGGGCGCCGGCGCGGCAACTTTCTTCCGACCAACACGATGACGACGACCACCGGCGCCGACCGCATGCGCGCCCTGTTCGCGCGCCTCGCCGACCTGGGCTACAGCGAGCCCTGGGTGCGCCAGCACGTGCTACCCGACTGGTGGGACGACCGCGCCGCCGACAACCCGGTGGGCTTCACCGAAGCCGTGTGGACCATCGCGCGCGCCCTGGGCATCGACGCCGCCGCGCTGCGCGGCTGATCAAATACCCGTCAAGTACCCAAGCGCGACCGCGCCGCAGCCACCGCGCGGGCATCCACGTCGCACGTCCACACGCGCCGCTTCAAGTCCAGCGCCGCCGCCGCGGTTGTTCCAGCGCCGCAGAACGGGTCGACCACGAGGTCGCCGGCGGTTGTCAGGTGCTCGACGTAGTACCGCGCTTCGACGGCCGACTGCTCCCACTCGTGGTTGGACTTCGCGCTGGGCGACGACCGCACCATGTCGTTGACCATGCCGCGACCGTCGCGCTGGTCCTTCACGAACCACAACAGCGGCTTCCACTGCACGAACACGCCGTGCCCGCGCATCCGTGGCTTGTGGCCCCCGTACCCGCAGCCCAGCGTCCACCAGTACCGCAGCCCGCTGGCCGCCAGCCGTTCCAGGCACTCGGGCAGCGCGTAGTTGCCGGCGTAGCACACCAGCGAGCCGCCAGGGCGCAGCACGCGCGCCGCGAACGCGCCGAGGTCCGAGTACAGCGGCAGCGACGCGCGGTCGTACGGCGGGTCGGTGAACACCAGCGCGGCCGAGCCGTCGGGCACCGCGTCGCCGACGCGCCGGAAGTCGCCGCGGACGATCGTCAGCTGGTCGGCGGCTCGCGCGAACGACCGGGAACCGGCGCGCTCGGCCGTCGAGCGCGCCCGCCGCCGCAGTTCCGACACGGCATCCTTCAGTTCGGCGGCTCCTGAGCGCACCAGCGCCGCCAGATCGGGCGCCTGATCGACGAGCCGCTGGGCGTGCTGCATGTACGCGCGGTTCGTGCGGCACACCTTCGCCGCGGCGTCGTCGGACCGCATCGGGTTGGCAACTTTCTGCCGACCCGACTGCCCGCCGCCGGCGCGCATCCGGCGCCTCGCTTCCGCTTCGTACTGCCGCTTCACCTCCAGCGCCACGAACGCACGCTGGGCGCTGGTCAGATGCCGCCGCACGAGGTTCAGCGACAGCACGAGCGCCACGGCGCCGTCGGCGTCCACGTCGACACGTTCCACCCTGGGCTCGATGCCCAGGCGCTTGCAGGCGCGCAGCCGGTTGCGACCGTCCAGCACGCGCCCGTCGCGGTCCACCTTGATGGGCTCGCGTTGCCCGTGCTCGCGGATGTCGGCGACCAGCGCCTCGAACTCGTCGCCGCTGATCAGGGGGAAGATCGCCGCACAGGGGTGCGCGCGCAGCCGCGTCGCCGATGCCATGCGAGTGCATCGGCACCACCGGGCGACAGGCTGGAGGTCCGGCGCGCGAAGAAATCTCGCGTGACCCCGTTGCCAGCGGCGGTTCCGGTGCTAGCCTGCGTTCACAAAGGAGACGAAACGCATGGCTCAGACTGTTGCGATTCCGGGAAGACGGGTCTCGTCAGCCGAGACGTTCTACACCGACTGGTCACAGCGCGGCGGCGACTGCGTCATCCTCCGCGTCGAGGTGCTTGTCGTGAGTGGCGGGGCCACGATTTCGTTCGACCTCGAAACACGAGGCGAGGACGGGACGACCGTCAACCCGATGACGCCGACTTCGCCGACGACGGGAATCGAACTGACGAGCGCCGACGGCACCGGCGTGGCGTCCTGCCTCTATCTGGCCAAGACCAACTCGACCGCCGGCAACGGGGCGCAAGAAGAGGTTCGAGTCAAGGTGTCGTGCTCCACGTCATCGGACGCCTACTTCGTCGTGCGCATTTTCCCGCTCATCTTCTTCGACAGCGCACGGGACTACTAGGA
The DNA here is from genome assembly GCA_937975735.1 of uncultured Rubrivivax sp. Taxonomy (GTDB): domain Bacteria; phylum Pseudomonadota; class Gammaproteobacteria; order Burkholderiales; family Burkholderiaceae_C; genus Rubrivivax. The sequence goes on along the minus strand of CALJUI010000321.1, from coordinate 9,150 downwards.
GTACAGAACGATGCACATCGGAACACAGCTGATGACGCTCGCCCCCGAGTCGGTGGTCGAGTACTACACGCCCTGGTTTCCCAAGGGCGCCGACAACGCGGTCTTCACGTACGAGATCATCCGCCAGAACTTCGGTTCCGGAGGAAGTATCCAAGTGACGGTGTTCACCAAGAACCGCGAAGACATCGGATCCAACGGCACGTCAAAGGGAGCGATCTCGACGAACTTCTCCGGCACGACCTTCTATGAGCACGATGTCACGGACCTGAAGGAACTCGTCCGGTTCAAGATCACGCTCACGACTGGCTCGACGGAGCCGACCGGGCAGGAAGGTGTCGTCTACCGCATCCTACCGCCGACCTGGTACGATAAGGCGGTGTGACCCATGGGCGCGCCCGCCGGCATGGAGTTGCTGTCTGAAGGCTCGTGGAACCCCGGTTCCGTCAGCGGCGAGTGGTCGCCGGGCGGATGCGGGTGCGGTTCTGGCGAGCCGTGCTCGTGCGGGTGCAAGGGCGAAGGCGGCGGCTCGTGCTGTGGCGGGAAGCCGTCGGGCGAGGTGCCGCTGCTGCCTGACTACGACGGTGAGATTTGGGCATCATCAGTACGAGCAACTGTCGACACCACGGCGAGTGGTGAGCATTCGGGATGCACTCCTGGCTTCTGCTATGTCGGCGGTGTTAGGCGGGACGGGTTCCTGAAGCCGCCGAATCTTGTCTGTCAAGACGAAGAATGCCTCGAATGCGAGACCTGTCAAACCACGTCCACTCCGGTGCCAACCGAGCCTCAGGGCTGTCCGCCCGAGTGCCTGCTGTTGTATCTAGGGTGCTCGTGGTGTTTGGATCGGGCGGTCGATGAGCTTCTTTCGGGCGGCACGGTCACCGAGTACTGGAACGCTTTGCAGCAATGCGTGATGGGGCCGTGCTGGTCATATGAGACCAGATGCGGCATCAACCCCTATTGCCCTGACATCAAATATCCCCCAGTTCCAGAATGTCCGGAGCCGCCGGCTGATCCCCAGCCGCCTGCTCCTCCCCCGACATTCCCGACGCCAGGAAGTGGAAGGCATGACCTGCCCGGTGCGAAGGCGAAGTGTGAAGAGGAAGTGTTCGCCTGCCACAACGCTCACCGTGGATGGCCAGCAAGTCAGAGAATCAGTTACTGCACACGCAAGTACCAGGAGTGCTTGGACCGTGCGCTCGGTTGCCAGTACGGGCCCTTGCCATCCACGTCTCCTGACTGCGAGAAGTACGGTGATCAGCGCTACCTAGGGGCATCGCTCAAGTGCTTCTGCAAGTGTGCCCCAGATGACCCGTGGTCGAAGGAGGTTCGCGGGTGCCTTGCTTGCTTGGCCGCTCAGGGTGCTGATACCGATGCTGCTCACGACATTTGCTACAACATCGCATCGCTGAAGCACGGGGCGCGTCCCGCCCTTGCCCTCGCGGCGTGCCTTGCCAAGTGCGCCTGTGAGTAGCGGGGCCTGGAAGTTGTGTTGGTGGGGTAGCCTTGCATCGCTTGGCTGGGGTGTCGTCGTTGCGACCGAGTATTCACGCATCGTGAATGGTGGTCACATCGACTTGATGTCGTCCGTGTCGTCTACCGCCTTGTTCTGGATCATTGGTCTGGTGCAGGGAGCCATCGCATCAGGGCTTGCCATTATCCTGGCGGTCCGACGGCGGAGTCTTCGGCTCGTGGTCGCCTTGCTCGTCGCTTCCGCGCCCTTCGTTGAGTTAGCGTGGATATCCTCATGCCTTGGGCTGTACGCACCGCTGTCTTTGTTCACGGCTGCCTCGCTGTTGAGTGTGCTGATCGCCCCCAGACCTGGGCGATCCAGCACTTCGCATGACTCGGTGCGGTGAACCCGCTTGTCGGACCACTGGTGGCTCCGGCCGCTTCCTCCCTACGACGTAGAACGGGATCGACCCGCCGTGCTCGTCGGGCGCACCCCATGAGCCGTGGCACAGCAGGTTTCGCACCTTCGCCGCGGCGCGCAGGTCGGCGACGAACTCGGCGAGGTTCTGGTGCCGGGACTCGGGATGCAGGCGCGCAGTCTTGCCGAACGTGTCGATCAGCGGGTTCAGCGGGTTCACGATCGACCGTTCCAACAGGTCGCCCCAGTCCTGCACCGCCGCAGCGGCCTCGGCTCTTCCTCGGGCGCGGGGACGGTGCCCTTCAGCGCGAGCACGGCGCGCTTCAGCATCTCTTCGAGGAACCCGAACGTGGCGACGGCGCGGCCGAGGCTGCACCAGAACGCGGGATCGTGGCGGTGCGTAGGGAACAGCGGCGGCAACTTCGACTTGTCGATGACGTGCGGCTGGGTGGTCATGGTCTAGGTGTTTTCACGCGGTCGACGGCCCAGGAGCCGCTGTACGGCTTCGTCGTGCGCCCTGGCTGTGGTCGGTGGTCCGCGTGGTGATCGTGCAGCACGCGGCGCGCTGGGGTTCGCGGTGACTTTAGCTCCGGCCGGCCTTCGCGCGGTGCCAGTCGTAGCGGCCCAGCGCGGTCAGGTGACACGCTTGGGAGTTCACCGCGGCGTAGTACAGGTGCGTGGCGCCAAGCGGCAGCAGCATCCGAGCATCGCGCAGTTTCTGAAGGTGGCCGAAGATCCGAACCTTGTCGGGGTCGGGCGCGGCGCCGTCTGGCTCGTACGCCGGGTCCAGCGGGAACTCGTGCTCCGGCTCCGGGAAGTACTTGGTCAGGAGCCGCAGCACGTCGAGCGGAACGGCGGGGGCGCAGTTCCGAAGCGGGATCATGTTCGACACGTTCGCGCCGAACATCGGGCGCTGCTGCCAGCCCGACAGGATGTCGTCCACGTGCGTGTACACGTTCGCGATGGTCACCTTGCCCGTCGCGTCCGCGCCGGCGCCTTCCAGCGCCGACACGACCAGGGACGTGAACAGCCCGCCCTTGGCGGTCTCCTGCGCGGTCTCCGTGTCGCGGCAACCGGCCAGGAAGCAGGACTCTTTGGGGATGACCTTGCTGTCTTCGAACAGCGGAAGCGTCGCCACCGCGCAGCCGAAGCAGCAGTCGAGCACCACGACCTTCTCGGTTGCCTTGCTCTGCGCGACCATCTCCAGCAGTTCGGTGAAGGTCACGCCTTCGTCGTTCGCCTTCGCGTCCTGCGTGACCAGAATGCCGCCGCGGGATGTCATTGCGCCGTGCCCGGCGAAGTAGAACAGCGCGGTCTGCACCTGCTTGTCGAACAGTTCCGCCGCCGCGGTGCGCAGCGCCGACCGCGTTACCGCCGCACCGGGGGACAGCAGCGTCTTGCAGTCGAAGTTCGGCGCGCCGTCGTGGTGCGTGCCCAGGATCTGGGCCATGCGCGAAGCGTCCTTGACGCACCCGGCGAGCGGGGACGACGGGTAGTCGTCGATGCCGACCATCAGCGCGATTCGCACGGCTCAGAGGGTGTCGAGGAACGCCTTGATGTTGTCCCAGGTCCAGTTGACCACGCGCATGCCGTCGAACTCGTCGGGCAGTGTCGCAGGTCGGTTGTCGGTGGTCGTGTAGATGCCGCGGCGCGGGATCCCCTCTTCCTTCGCGCACTTCACTTCCCACCGCTGGCCGTCCGCGTTCTTCGAGTTCTTGCTGACCAGCGCGATCACCCCGTCGCAGCCTTTGATCTTCGTGCGGCAGCGGGTCTTCCACTCGCTGCTCCAGGGTTCCTTCACGGACATGTCGACGAACTCGAAGGGCGACTTCGCGTTCTTCGCTTGGCCGACCAGGAAGTCGCGCGAGGTCTTGTCTTCGATCGCGAACGCAATGAACACGCGGTGTTTCGTCATCGTCTTCGTCCCTGGCACGCGGCGGGGCAGGTGCCACATCCGATGCTAGCGTGACGGTTCCGCGGTTCCAGCAACCGGCGCCGTCAGCCGCCCGGGCGGTCCGGTGCCTTGCCGGTGCCGTTGCACGTCGGGCACGTGACCCTCGTCGTGCGCCCGGCGTGGTGGTCGATCCGACCGCTGCCGTTGCACAGCCCGCACGTCTGGGTGTCGGTGGCCATGGCGGGCCATGGTAGCAGGGTCGAATTCGACCTTTTTGGCCGCGACTTGGTGTGCAGCACGTGCGACCAAGTGAAACCAGCGGCAACCCCTTGCCACCTGTCTCTGAAGGGGTTACGTTCGTAAGTGACCGTCGCGTCGGGCGCTCCGCGCACCCTCCTCAGTTCGAATGGGGTTCCTTTCGGGGAGCGGAGACGGTCGCGCCGCGGAGCCGCGGGCGCAGCGCGCACGGTAACCGCAGGGTCGCGAACGCGCCCGGGGAACCGCCGCGGCGGCCGGCGCCCGGGACGGATCGACCCGGTAGCATGGCGTCGTGCCGACCGCCCCCGGGTCCCTCGACACCGCTCGCCTCGAGCTGCGCCGGTGGTGCGCCGACGACGCCGTCGAACTGCGCGCCCTGCTCGACGCGAACGACGCCCACCTGAGGCCCTGGATCCCGTTCATGGAGCAGGAGCCCCGTTCGCTCGCGGCGACCCGAGCCTGGCTCGGAGAGATCCGGGCGGCGTTCGACGCGGGCACGGCGTGGCGCTACGCGATCCGAACGCGCGCGGACGCGGCACGCGGCGGTCTGCTCGTCGGCGAGACGATGCTGCTCGCCCGCGGGGGCGTCGACACCGTCGAGGCGGGCTACTGGCTGGCCGCGGCGCATTGCGGCCGCGGCTACGCGACCGAGGCGACCGTACCTCTGCTGCCGCTGGCCTTCGACCGGCTGGCGCGCCGCCGCGTCGTGCTGAAGTGTGACGTCCGCAACGTCGCGAGCCAGCGCGTCGCCGACCGCCTCGGCGCGGTCGCCGCCGGCGAGGAGACGCTCGCGGAACGCGGCGCCACCGTCACGCTGCGGATCTACGAGGTCGTGGCTCCGAGCGGCCGGTAGGCGGGCACGCCGCCGCCCCCGGCTACGCCTCGGTCGCCGCGTGCTCCGCCTCGGCGTGCTCCTGGCCGTGCAGGTCGACCGGCCGGTAGCCGCCGCGGCCGCGGAAGTAGAGGATCATGCCGACGTAGCACGCCAGCATGAACAGCGGGAACACCGTCACCCTGGCGAGCGCGTCCTGCTTGCCCTCCTTGACGACCTCGCTGACGCGCGCGGCCCGCTCGGCCGGCAGCGCGGCGACCTTGTCGGCGTCGACGGCCGTGTAGCTGCCGAGGAAGTACGCGTCGGTCTTCGAGACCGTCGCGTAGACGCCGGGCACCTCCTGCTCGAGCGCGTTCCGGGCGACGTTCTCCTGCATCTCGCCGATCAGCGGGCCGCCGATGATGCCGACCGTCAGCATGCCGATGCCGGCGATCGCGTTGAGCGTCAGGGCGCCGCCCTTCGGGAACTGCTCGGACACGACCCCGAGCGTCGTCGGCCAGAAGAACGTCTTGCCGACCCCGTAGAGCGTCGCCGCCGCGAAGATCCAGAACATCGTTTCGGTCTTCGACAGCGCGAACAGGCCGAGCGCCGCGAGCGCGGCGCAGGTGGCCAGGAGCCCGAGCGGCGTCAGGCGGGCGACGATCGGGCCGGCGAAGAAGCGCAGCACGCACATGATCGCCGACGTGTAGATCAGGACCCACAGCGGGTTGTAGCCGGCGTCCTTCAGCGGCTCCTCCATGATGCCGGTGATCGCGGCGTCGGTGCCGAGCTCGGTCGTCGCGAGCGGCATCATCACGAGGCACAGCACGATCATCAGCGGCCGGCCGGGGGAGCGGCAGTACGCGCCGTAGGCGATCACGAGCGCGGCGAGCACGCCGTAGACGACCGCGTCGGACCAGCCGAACACGAGCCCGAGCTGCTTGACGATCAGGAAGCCTGCGATCGCGGCGCCGACGACGCCGAACTCGGCGAGCATCTCGCGGTACGAGGCGCCGGCGGCGACGCGCTCGTTGACCGGGAAGCGCACGAACAAGAGCATCAGCAGGTAGACGACCGCCGGCAGCGCGATCACCCAGACCAGGACGCGCCAGTCCTCGGCCGCGCGGGCGCCGAGCAGGATCGTCAGGATGCCGCCGAGCACGAGCCCGCCGGGCCAGCCGGCGTGCAGGATGTTGAGCCACTTGGTCTTCTCGCGGCTGAACATCGTCGCGACGACCGGGTTGATGAACGCCTCGACCGTGCCGTTGCCGAGGCCGAGCACCACCGACCCCCAGTACAGGTAGCCGAACGCGTCGGCCCGGGCCGCGTCGAGCTCGGCGCCGGCGAGCCCTTCGGCGTTGACGACGCCGTAGGCCTGCAGCGCGAGCGCTGCGTAGACCGCGTAGCAGACGAAGCTGAACAGCATCGCGGCGCGGTAGCCGACGCGGTCGATGATCAGGCTGAACAGGATGATGCTGATCGCGAACGGCCAGATGCCGGCGCCGAACAGCTCCTGTCCCTGGACCTTGTCGAGGCCGAACTCCGTCGGCCACAGGTCCGGGATGTTGACCAGGAAGGCCCTGGTGATGAACGCGAACGACGTGGTGATCAGGGCTACGAAGCAGCGCCAGAAGACGAGCTTCTCGTTCCGGTCGGACATGGTGCTCCGGGCGAGGGAGAGAGAGAGAGGGCGGCCGGAGCATAGGGCGGCGCCGAAGGCGGACGAAGCGCCGCGCCGGGGATCCCGCCGGGCATGCCGCCGGGGCTCGTCGCGCCGGCGCACGGAGCAGCGGGTTGACGGAGCGCCGTGGGCAAGCGACCGTGTCCGACGCCGCGTGCGGACGCTCCGCACGGGCGCTCGCAGTCCCGCAACGCCGCACCGACCCGTCATGAGCCCCAGACTCCTCACCGTGTGGATCGCCGCGGCCGTGTGCCTGGTCTCCCTGTTCGTGGCGATCGAGCGCTACCAGGCGAACGCGGACAGCGTCGCCGCGATGAACCGCCTCGGTGGCGGCATGCTGCGCGCGATGTCCGGCGGCGAGACGCTGGAACCCGGCACGCCAGCCGCGACCAAGTACGCGCTGCTGCTGGCGACGCTGTCGGGCGCCGTCGCCGTCGGTGCGTTCGTGATGCACGCGAAGGACGCGGCCCGCGGTCGGCCCGAGGGCTGACCGGCCGGCGCCCGATCGCCGGTGGTCAGACGTCCGGCGCTTCGGGGTCGCGGATGCCTTCGACGAGCCGCCGGGCCGACTCCGACGCGCCGCGGCAGAACGGCGTCAGCACGAATGCGGTGGCGAAGTTGACGACCATGCCGACGGCGCCGATGCCCTGCGGGCCGATGCCGAAGCACCAGCGGTCGGAGCCGAAGTAGACCGTCGCGAGGATGTAGCTCCCGGTGAAGCCGAGGCCCGCGACCATGCCGGCGATCGCCGGCACGGTGCCCATGCGCTTCGAGAAGATGCCGAGCACCAGCACCGGGAAGAACGACGACGCCGCCAGACCGAACGCGAACGCGACCACCTCGGCGACGAACCCGGGCGGGTAGATGCCGACGACGCCGGCGATCACGACGGCGACGCCGATCGCGGCGCGCGACAGCCGCAGCCGTTCGGCCTCGGTCGCCTGCGGCCGCAGCATGCGGTAGTAGAGGTCGTGCGCGACGCTGCTGCTGATCACCAGCAGCAGCCCCGACGCGGTCGAAAGCGCCGCGGCGAGCCCGCCGGCGGCGACCAGCGCGACGATCCACGCCGCGAGCTCCGCCATCTCGGGCATCGCGAGCACCAGGATGTCGGCGTCCGGCCCCGCGAGCCGCGCCTCGCGCAGCACGCGGCGGCCGTCGCGGCCGTTCGCGCCGCCGGTGTCGAGCCAGCGCTGGTGGTCGGCGCGGATCGCCGCGAACTCGGCCGCGGGCAGGGCGCCGATCCGGAACAGCTCGTTCTGCTCCGCCTTCGCGGCGCCGCGGTACGCGAGCCGGCCGTCGCCGTCGTCGAGCCAGACGATCAGGCCGGTGCGGCTCCACGTCTGGTACCAGCCCGGCAGCTCGGCCTCGGTCCGGCCGTCGAGGCTCTGGATCACGTAGTAGCGGGCGAACGCGGCCGTCGCCGGCGCCGACAGGTAGAGCAGCGCGATGAAGAACAGCGCCCAGAAGCCCGACCAGCGCGCCGCGCCGACGCTGCGAACCGTGTAGAAGCGCACGATCACGTGCGGCAGGCCGGCCGTGCCGACCATCAGCGCGAGCGCGGTGCAGAACACGTTGACCTTGTCCCAGCCGCCCTCGAACGGCGTCGTGTAGCTGCTGAAGCCGAGCTCTCGGTGCAGGTCGTCGAGCGTCTGGAGCAGCGTCTCGCCGGTCGACGAGAGCCGGCTGCCCATGCCGACCTGCGGCACCGCGACGCCGGTCAGATCGCGGCTGATCGCGACCACCGGGATCACGAACGCCGCGATCAGCACCCAGTACTGCGCGACCTGTGTCCAGGTGATGCCCTTCATGCCGCCGAGCGTCGCGTAGACGAAGACCAGCGCCATGCCGACGATCACCCCGACCGTCACGTCGACCTCGAGGAAGCGCGCGAACACGATGCCGACGCCGCGCATCTGGCCGGCGACGTAGGTGAAGCTGATGAACAGCGCGCACAGGCGCGCGACGAGCCGCGCGGCGCCGGACTCGAAGCTGTCGCCGACGAAGTCCGGCACCGTGAAGTGGCCGAACTTGCGCAGGTAGGGCGCGAGCAGGAGCGCCAGCAGCACGTAGCCGCCGGTCCAGCCCATCAGGTAGACGCCGCCCGCGTAGCCCAGGAGCGAGATCGTGCCCGCCATCGACAGGAACGACGCGGCCGACATCCAGTCCGCCGCCGTCGCCATGCCGTTCGCCATCGCGGGCACGCCGCGTCCGGCGACGTAGAAGCCGCCGGTGTCGCGCACGCGCGCCCGCCACGCGACCAGCAGGTAGAGCGCGAAGGTCAGCGCGACGAACAGGGTCGTCCAGGCCTGCACGCTCACGCGCCGGCTCCGGGGTCGTCCGCCGCTTCGTCGAGGATGCGCCGCCGCTCGCGACGGTGCGCGCGGTCGAACCACGCCATGCCGACGGCGTAGGCGAGGATCAGCAGCACGAACGTGACGATCGAGCCCTGCTGCGCGAACCAGAAGCCGAGGGGGAAGCCGCCGAGCGCGAACCCGTCGAGCGCGTCCGCGAACAAGACGCCGCAGCCGAGGCCGACCGCGGCCCAGACCACCAGCAGGCAGATCGCCAGCGCGACGTTGCGCCGCCTGTAGCGGCGGTCGGCGAACGCGAGGCGGGCCTCGAGATCCGGGGGCACGGTC
>CALJUI010000320.1 GCA_937975735.1 uncultured Rubrivivax sp. | reverse complement strand
TCATGCAGCTCAACCGCGCCGGCGGCGTGGACGAGCCGCGCCTGGGCCAGCCCGGCTGACCCGCACTCGCCACTCGCCGCCCCAGCTGTCCACCATCCTCAAGGCCCTGCGCGACGCCGCCCGCGAGCGTGACGGCGGTGACGACCGTCGCACCGGCCCCGACCCCGACCTGGACCCGGCGCTGACCGGCAGCGCAGACGCCGCAGGCCAGGGTACCGATGTGACTGCGCGCCGCAGCGGCCTGCCCGAATGGGCATGGCCCGTGGCGGCGCTCGTGCTGCTGGCGGCGTCGGCGCTGTACGCGTGGCAGGCAGGCATGGGCCCGCGGCTGCTGGCGCTGGCCGGGCTGGGTGTGCATGGCGACGCTGCGCCCGCCGGAACTGCCGCGCCTGCTGCCCCCGTGCCCGGGTTGCGCACGGACAGCGCATCGGCCCCCGCGACGGCGCCCATGTCCAACCCGGCGCCGACCCAAGCACCCCCGGTCCCAGCGGCCGCGCCGTCCATGCCGCTCGTGCGCGCCGAGCCCGCGACCGCGACCCCACCTGCCACCGTGGCGATGCCGCCCACCCACCCGGCCACTGGCGGCACAAACAATCGTTTGCCCGAGCGTGACGCCCTGCCGCTGGCACTGCGCAGCGCGCTGCCGCCGCTGCGCATCGGCGCACGCATCGAGGCGCGCGGCCGTGGCGCCGCGGTGCTGATCGTCGACGGCCGCGCCTACGACGAAGGCCAGGCGCTGACACCCGAGCTCAAGCTCGTGCGCGTGGAGGCCGACCATGCGGTGTTCAGCATCCGAGGCCAAGCGTTCCGGGTGACACTGCCATGAGCACCGACACGGCCGACGCGCTGCGCGCACTGACCGACCCGCTGCTGGGCCCCGGCAGCAAGGGCTTCCCGGCGCGGCACGCGCCGGTGCGCGCGTCGCGCGTGGGCACGCTGGGCTGGAACGTGGCCGACGGCGACCTGCCGCTGCCGCTGGCGCTGATCCGCCGCGACGCGCTGGCGCACAACCTGGGCTGGATGCAGCGCTTCGCCGCCGAACGCGGGCTGGTGCTGGCGCCGCACGGCAAGACGACGATGTCGCCGCAGCTCTTCACGCGCCAGCTGGAAGCAGGTGCGTGGGGCATGACGGTGGCCACTGCCACGCAGGCCGTCGTGGCCGCCGCCGCGGGCGCCGAGCGCATCCTGGTGGCCAACCAGGTGCTCGACACCGGTGACCTGCGCACGCTGGCCGCGCTGCGAACGCCGAAGGGACAGGCACCGCGCGTGCTGAGCCTGCTGGACTCGCCGGCACAGCTGGCGGCCATCGAATCCGCCTGGGCCACGCTCGACGACACGGCCACGCCATTCGACGTGCTGCTGGAAGTGGGCGTGGCGTGTGGCCGCACGGGCTGCCGCAGCGAAGACGACGCATTGGCCCTGGCGCGCGCCGCGCGGGACAGCGCGGCGGTGCGCCTGGTGGGCGTCGAATGCTACGAGGGCCTGACGGCCAGCGGCGACGACGCCATCGACGCCGCACGCGTGGGCGGATTCACCCAGCTGCTGGAGACGGTGGCGCGCGTGTGCGCCGAAGAGCGCCTGTTCGAGACCGACGAGGTGCTGCTGTCGGCCGGTGGCAGTGGCGTGTTCGACTTCGTGGTGCAGGCCCTGCAAGCTAAGCTGCCGCGCCACACCGTGCGCGGCGTGCTGCGCTCGGGCTGCTACGTGACGCACGACCACGGCCATTACTGCCGTCTCGTCGCGCGCGTGAATGCGCGCATCGGGTGCGATGGAGGCCTGCGCGGCGCGCTGGAGGTCTGGGCGCGCGTGCAGTCCTGCCCCGAACCGGGCCTGGCCAGCCTGGCGGTCGGCACGCGCGACGGGTCCTACCACCTGGGTCTTCCGGGGCCCATCGGCTG
>CALJUI010000319.1 GCA_937975735.1 uncultured Rubrivivax sp. | reverse complement strand
TATCTTCTTTTTTTGTTGTTTTTTTTTTCTACTTTTATTCTTATCGTGCTTTTGCAGAACTACCGCTCCACCGGCCACATCCTGCGCGCTGCCAACGCGGTCATCGCGAACAACCCGAAGATCTTCGAGAAGCAGCTGTGGAGCGAGTTCGGCGACGGCGAGCCGGTCCGCGTGATCGAGTGCGACGGCGAGGAGCACGAGGCCGACCGCGCGGTGGCCCACATCCAGGCGCTGCGCGCGCAGGGCGGCGAGGTCGCCTGGGGCGACTTCGCGATCCTGTACCGTGCCAATCATCTGGCGCGAGCGTTCGAGCAGAAGCTGCGCGCGGCGCAGATCCCCTACCGGGTCTCCGGTGGGCAGAGCTACTTCGAGCGCGCCGAGATCAAGGACCTGTGCGCCTGGCTGCGCCTGCTCGTCAACCCCGACGACGACCCGGCCTTCCTGCGCGCGGTGACCACGCCCAAGCGCGGCATCGGCCACCAGACCCTGGCGACCCTGGGCGAGTTCGCGGCCAAGGCGCGCACCAGCCTGTTCGAGGCGTTGTTCTCGCCGAGCCTGGCGGCATTGCTGCGCGGCAAGGCGATCGACGCGCTGCATCAGTTCGGCCGCGAGGTCGACGAGCTGGCGCAGCGCGCGCGTCACACGCAAGGGGGTGGCCCGGCACGTGCGCTGCTGATGCAATGGCTGCAGGACATCGACTACGAGCAACACCTGCATGACGGCGAAGACAGCGAGAAGCTGGCCGCGGCGCGCTGGGCCAACGTGCTCGACTTCGTCGACTGGATCGCCCGGCGTTGCGACGGCGAGGACGGGCAGACCACGAGCGTGCTGGAGGTGGCGCAGACCATCAGCGTCATCATCAGCCTGGCCGAGCGCGGCGACGAGGCCGACGTGATCACGCTCAGCACCTTGCACGCCGCCAAGGGCCTGGAGTGGCCGCACGTGATGCTGGCCGGCGTCAACGAAGGGCTGCTGCCGTTCCGCAGCGGCGACGAAGAGATGACAGCCGAGCGGTTGCAGGAGGAGCGCCGGCTGATGTACGTCGGCATCACCCGCGCGCGCCGCACGCTGGTCGTCAGCACGCTGCGCCGGCGCAAGCGCGGCCGCGAGACGGTGCCGGGCGTGAAGAGCCGCTTCATCGCCGAGATGAAGCTCGACGAGGTACGCGCCCGTCAGGACCCGCGCGAGCGGCTGCGGCTGCTGCGCGCCGAGCTCGCGGCGCGCGAACCGGTCGCCCCGGCGGGGTGACATGATCGGGCCACGATGAGCCTCAGGAGTTCCGACGCGCTGGGCGCCGCCGTGTTCATGACGGCGCTGCTGACCATCATGTCGGCGCCCTGGGCGATGAACCTGCCGGCGCTGGCCTGGGTCTTCAAGCCGCTGACGACCGTGCTGATCATCGGCTACGCCTGGGGCCGCGGCCGCAACATGCCGGCCGCGCGACGCTGGGTGCTGGTCGGGCTCGTGTGTTCGCTGATCGGTGACGTCGCGCTGCTGTGGCCCGATGTGGGATTCCTGCCCGGCCTGGTCAGCTTCCTGCTCGCCCACGCGGCCTACCTGGTCGCCTTCACGCGCGTGAGGCGCTTCTTCGGCTGGTGGCTGTCCTTCCTCGTCTACGCGCTCGTCGCCGGCGGCGTGCTGTTCGTGCTGTGGCGTACGCTGCCGTCGGCGCTGCGCTGGCCGGTGCTCGTCTACGTGGTCTTCCTGGCGTCGATGGCGGCGCAGGCGGCGGCGGTCTGGCGTGCGTCGCGCGGCACCGAGCATGCCGGCCGTGCGGCGGTGCTGGCCGTCGGCGGTGCGCTGTTCGTGCTGTCGGACGCGCTGCTGGCGGTCGACCGCTTCGCGATGCCGCTGCCGCTGTCCGGGCTGTGGATCCTCGGCAGCTACTGGGCCGCGCAGTGGTGCATCGCGAGCTGGCTGGCGCCGACCGTGCGGCGCCGGGTTCACATGCCCTTGAAGAGGCCGGTGTAGCTGCGGCTGACCTCGAGCTTCTCGGGGTGGCCCTTGACGGTGACGATCTGGCGGCCGCGGAAGTCGCGCGTGACGTCGGCGATGGCCTTGACGTTGACCAGCGTGCTGCGGTGGATCTGCCAGAAGCTCGCCGGGTCGAGCTCGTCGACCAACTCCTTGATCGGCTTGCGGATCAGCGCCTCGACCTGCGCCGTCTGCACGCGCGTGTACTTCTCGTCGCTGATGAAGAACAGCACCTCGTCGACCGGGATCATCTGGATCGAGCTGCCGACGCTGGCCTGGATCCACTGCAGGAGCTTCGGCGCCGCGCCGGGATCGAGCCGCGCGGCGAGCTTGTGCAGAAGCGCCTGCATCGGCGCGCTGCCGGTCTCCTCGGCGGTGCCGCGACGCGACAGCCGCTCGCGGATGCGCTCGACGGTCAGCGCGAGCCGGGTGCGCTCGGCGGGCTTCAGCACGTAGTCCGCCACGCCCTGCTCGAAGGCCTCCACCGCGTACTGGTCGTAGGCGGTGATGAACACGATCTCGGGCAGCAGTTCGTCGTCGGCGAGCTCCATCTGGGCGATCCGGCGCGCCGCCTCGACGCCGGTCAGACCGGGCATGCGGATATCGAGGAAGACCACCTCAGGGCGGTGCTCGGCCACCAGATCGACCGCCTCCTGGCCATTGCGCGCCTCGGCGACGATCTGCAGCGCCGGCCAGACCTCGGCCAGCCGGGCGCGCAGTTGCTCGCGCATCAGCCGCTCGTCGTCGGCGAGGACGGCGCGGGGGGGCGGGTCGGTGTCGGGAGTGCTCATGCCGCGATGGTAGGCCGCGGGCGCAGCGTGCGCCAGACGAGCCAGACCACCAGCAGCACCGGCGACAGCAGCGCCACGACCACCGCGGCGGCGAAGAGCAGCGGCAGGCCGACGACCGAGACCACGGCCAGCAGCACGCCGAGCAGCACCATCACCAGCGCCACGGGGATCGCCACCACCGCGATCAGCAGCGCCATCATCGCGCCGATCACCAGCACCAGGCGCTGGCCGGTGGCCAGCTCGGCCAGATGCACGCCGTGGAACACCTCCTCGCCGTCGATCACCACATGCAGCGGGACCGGCGGGAACGTGTCGATCGCGATCCACAGCGCGGAGGCGATCACGGCGATCAGCAGCACGGCCAGCGCCAGCGTGACGGCGCGGCCGCGGGGGCGGCGATCGGAGCGGCTCATGCGGGGGTTCCTTCGACGGGTCGGTAGGGGACGGTGATCGTCACGACGGTGCCCGTGGGCTGGTTCTCGGTCACCGTCAGCGAGGCCTTGCCGCCGTACAGCAGCGTCAACCGCTCGCGGATGTTGGCCAGTCCGACGCCGGTGCCGGCGGTCGCCGCCTTGCCGAAGCCCAGGCCGGTGTCGGCCACGCTGACCGCCAGCTTGCCGTGCAGGATTTCGGCCCTGATCGCCAGCGACCCGCCTTCGGCCTTCGGCTCCAGGCCATGCTTGATCGCGTTCTCGACCAGGCTCTGGATCATCATCGGCGGGAACTCGGCCGACTGCAGGCCCTCGGGCACGTCGATCGAGGTCGACAGCCGTTCCTCCATCCGGACCTTCAGGATCTCGAGGTAGGGCCGGATCACCGACAGCTCGCGGCCGAGGTCGCGCACGCCGTTGGCATTGGCCTCGCGCATCGTCGGCATGCTCGCGCGCAGCAGCGCGATCAGGTTCTTCTGCATCTGGCTGGCACGTGCCGGGTCGGTCTCGATCAGGTGGTCGATGCTGGCCAGGGTGTTGAACAGGAAGTGCGGCTCGACCTGGGCCTGCATCGCCGCCATGCGCGCCTCGACGACCTGCCGCTTGAGCGACTCGGCCTCGGCGGTCTCGGTGGCCTGCGCCGCCTTCACTTCCGCCTGCACCCGGCCCTTGTAGACGAGCTTGACGATCATCGAGAAGACGATCCAGAAGAAGGCCAGTTCGGGGATGAAGTCGCCCCAGTGCACGACGCGCGTGCGCGTCACCTTGTGCGTGGGCACCGGCAGGATCGAGAAGTCGCCGAGAGCGCGCCGGGCCACCTCGGTGGCCTGGCGCGAGATCTCGTCGGCCTCGCGCGCCGCTTCGCGCGCATCGCGCACCGCCTCGGCGGCGTCGCGCGCGGCCTCCCGCTGCGCTTCGACGACGTCGCGGATCGCCTGCTTGGCGTCTTCGATGGCGTCGCGCACGATCTCCTTGTCGACGCCCGGCGGCAGCGCGATCGAGATGCCGTCGTCGGCGCCGGTCGCCTTCGGCGTCTTGGGCGCCTTGGGGGCGGCACCGACGGACGCCGGCGACGCCGGCGACGCCGGTGCCGAGGGCGCCGATGCGGCGCTGGCGGCAGGGCTGGCCGCCGAGCGCGGCCGGATCCTGATGCCGCGCTCGTCGATCGAGATCTCAATGCCGTCTTCGGACGACGAATCGGCGCCGGGCTTGCCCTTCTCGATCTTGATCAGCGGCTTGCTCGGTTTCGGCGGAGAAGGCGGCTTCGGCGGCCGGATGGGTTCCTCGACCGTCTCGGTCACGGTCCAGCTGAACAGCGGCAGCGACGAGGTGACCCCGGCCAGGATCATCAGCAGCACCGACAGCAGGATGAAGCGCTTCCAGCTGATGCCGACGAGCCAGTTGGCGTAGCTGTGAAAAGCCTGCAGCGATCCGCTCGAGAACCGCTGCCAGCGCGCGCGCCAGGGCGAAGGGGGGGAGGAGGCGGGGGGCATGGTCGGGGCCGGAGGGTCGAATGCCGTGCACTCTAGCGACCCCCGACCCCGGCCGGCCAGCGCGCGCCGACGCACGGACGCGTCGGGCGGACAGGCTGCACCGCCCGCCGACGGGCCGCAGCGGCGCCAGCCCCGCGCCGGGTGGCATCCTCATGCCGGCAAGGTGCTGGCGACGGCCAGCGCGAGCGTCGCGACGGCGGCGTACAGCACCAGTTTGAGCAGCGCCCAGTCGGCGCGGTCGTCGAGCAGCATCTGCTCGAGCGGGTCGGGTTGGCGGGGCGACAGGCGCTCGCGCGGCGAGGGTGTCGAACGGGTCTGGGTCAGCGTGGACATGGTGTTGGCTCCCTGAGTGCAGGCGCCGAGGTGGCGCCCTGGGACCCATTGCATCGCCGACGCTGTCGCATTGCGACGCGCGAACGGGCCGCTCGACCCGAGCGCGCTAGACGATTGTTAGACGATAGACCGCCCCTTCACCTCAGCTGCTCGGGGTCGTTCCGGCCCGCTTTCCCGTCGTCCGGCGGCCGCTTGTCGGTCGGCGGTGGGTACTTGGGCTTGAATCGGGCGTCGAAGACCGGGAACTGCAGGGGTTTGGCCCTGAGAAGCCCGACGAAGGGCACGTCGCGGTGGTACTCGACGATGAACTGCACCCAGGGCGGCCGCTGCGGCCGGTCGGTCAGGAAGGGGATCTGGTGCCGGTGCGCCGGCGGCGCGGACGGGTCGGCCTTGCCGGCCAGGTAGTAGGGCGAGCGCCAGTCCCAGCGGCCCTGGCGGCCGGGATCGGGCAGCAGGATGCTCATGCCCAGGCGCGGGTCGCGGAAGTCCCAGATCTCGGTTTCCTTCATGTAGGGCCGATCGAAGTCGCCGTACTGCCAGACGCCCTTGAGCGCCGCCTCGGTGGCGGTCGCGGCGGCGTGCACCGGCCCCGACGGGTAGGCGGCTTGCAGTTGCGCGGCCAGGCTGCCGAGGTCGGTGGTCTGGTCGGGCACGGCCAGGCCGTAGTCGCCCTCGGTGTCGTAGTGCCGGGCGCGGCGGATCGCGTCCTGGATGCGCGGCAGTGCCGCGGGCCGGTCGGCCTGCAGGGCCTTCGTCAGCGCGGTGCCGAGCGCGTCCACCGCGGCGCCGATGACCTTCATGCGCGACAGCCGCACCGTGGCGCCCACGGTCGGGTGGTTGCCCTTGGCACGCAGCCCGGCGGCATTCTCGGCGGCGAACCACTGCGCCAGCTGTTCGGCCGTCGCCGACCCGGCCTGGCGCAGGCGACGGAAGACCTGTGGGTAGGCCGCGCCGGCGGTGAAGAAGTTGTAGTTGCCGTAGCCGGTGGCGAACTCGGCATGCGGTGCGACGGTATGCAGGTGCTCCACCGCCATGTTGAAGCAGTTGTTGAAGTGGATCACCGCAGGTCGGGTAACGCCGGCGCGCCGGGCGCTGCGAAGCGCTTCGGCGAGGCCCCAGGTGGACAGGGGCAGCGTGACCGGCAGTCCCTCGGGCGAGTCGACAGGCAACTCTGGAGAACCAGAGAACGGTGGCAGCGCCGGCGAGGCGCCATCGCCGTCGATCCGCCACGACGTGGCTCCGCCGTTGGTGGTGCGCTCGGGAGTGATCAGAAGGCCGTCGACTTCCGGCAGATAGCCCGCGCCGTGGCCTTCCAGGGCCAGAACGAGTGCGCCACAGGGGAAGCGGCCGTGCGCTCGGCGGAGGAATCCCGCCAACGCCTGCGGGCGATGCATCGCCTGCTTCCAGGCAGACGCGAAGGAGGCTTGCGCGGGCCGTCCCGCCGGAATCTCCACCAGCCAGCTGTCGTCGTCATGCAGGTCGATCAGCGCAGCCACGTTGACACCTTGGTGCGCGACCTGCATCAGCGCCTTGACCAACGGCTGCCGTCGAATCGACCGCGCTTGGTCGCCGGGGAAGCGGCTGAGGACAGGGTCAGTGCCGAATGGAGCGTAGACGGCGAACAGCACGCCGGGTGACGCTCGCTGGGTGCGGCGCATCGCCAGGGCCGGCAGGTCGGTGGCGGGCGAAGTCTTCATCGGTCCTCCTGTGGGGCACGGTTCGTCGTGCGGATCACAGCATGCCATCGCTAAACTGCCCATCCCCCCAAGGCCGTCAGACCATCCAGTCATGGTGCTTAGTGTCGAGTCGATGACGCCAGCGGTGCTGCAGCGCGCCGCGCTGGCCGAGGAATTGCTCGATGCCGCCATCACGTCCTTGCGACAGGGCGATCTGGCGGCGCTGATCGGGCAGCATCCGCGCGCGACGCGCTGGATGGTCCGCCGTCATCGGCCCGTCGTCGTCGGCACCGCCCCGGACGCGGCAACGGGTGCGGGCCTCGAGGTCCTCGCTGAATTGCTCATTCGGTGGTCCCTGGCCGGCCTTCGGCCCGACCGCAAGCCGACTCTCGACGGCATACCGGCGGAAGCCTGGACCGACTTGGTGGCCTGGCGACCCATGCTGGCAATCGGATGTCACGCGAGGCTGCTGGACGTACCGGACTTCCCCAGCCGCTATCGACGAAGTGCTGGCGAGGCGGCGATCGAAAACCTTTGCGGTCTCTGGGATGTCGGGCCGAGCAGCGTCTATCGCTACATCGAACGCGCTCGGCGCGCGATTGCAATGGCCGCGGTTCAGCCCCCCGGCGCCGAGAGCCGAGCGAGCCTGCGCCGATTCGTGGTCGAGCATTGGGGACCCGGGGAGGTCGAACGACCGGCTTGGCACCGAGCACAGTCCGCGGCTTGTCGGCGCCTCGGCGATCCGATGTCGGCGCTTTGGCATGCCGTTCAGGTACCGGACGTCGACGCGGCGACAGCGATCCTGCGCGAGTCCGCGCACGACCTGGCGGCGACGACAGAGACCGAGCTGGCGCTTGCACAACTTCCGATCGACGTTGTGGGGCCGGTAGCGCGCGTGGAATTGCTGCTCGCCCAGGCGGCCATGGCGCGGACCCGGCAGGAACCCGAGCGCGAACTGCGCATGCTCGAGTCGGCCGTGGTGGACGCGCGCCAGTCCGATGACGACGGTCTGCTTGGAGTCGCCTATGGGGCGCTCGGGCGCTACTACGAACCACGCGATGCCGACCGGGCATTCGCGGCTTACGAAGACAGCGTCCGGCTGTTGCGCGGTGCCTCGGGCGGGCGCGAGCCGGCACGTTTGCGAACTGCGCTGACGACCAGTCTGGTGCGCCTCGGCTGGATGCACGTGCTTCGGAACCACCCGCGTGCGAAGGACCTGCTGACGGAAGCGGATGCCCTGCATCGTCGGTTGGCGATTCCCGACGACCTGCTGGGCATGTTGGAGCAGAGCTGGGGCGAGTACTGGCGTGTCGCGGGCGACTTGCCACGTGCGCTGCGCGCGCGGCATCGTGCGCTCAACGTCTTCGAGCGCATCGGAGACAGGCGCTCCGTGCTCGTGACCTATCTCAACCTCGTATTGCTCCATGGTGAAGCCATGGAGGAGGACAAGGCCATCGAGTATGCGAAGAGGATCTTCTCGGCCGCGCGCAGCGCGGTCGTCGAGCCGGCAATCCTCGTCAGCACGCATGCCAATCTTGGGGTGGCTCACGCCAAGGCCCATCACTACCAGCTGGCCATCGACGCGTTTGCACGTGCGCTGGATCAAGCCGTGGCAGCCGACCTTCGGCTGCACGCCAATCGCATGCGCCTGAACCTCGCCAGCGCGCACTACGGGCTGTTTGTCGAGTCTCGAGAGGCCAAACACGAAGTCCTGGGCGACCAGTTCCTAGACGCTTTCTTGCGCGCCCCGACGGCAGAGACGACGCCATCACTGGTTGCGACAGCCAAAGGTCTTAAGGCCGAAGTTCTGGCCGAGATGCCGGATCGCTCAGTCGACCAGTTGCG
Organism: uncultured Rubrivivax sp.; assembly: GCA_937975735.1. GTDB lineage: Bacteria > Pseudomonadota > Gammaproteobacteria > Burkholderiales > Burkholderiaceae_C > Rubrivivax. The sequence goes on along the minus strand of CALJUI010000319.1, from coordinate 2,175 downwards.
AACAGGAGAAGTCGCCGAGCACGAGGTCGAACTGGCCGAGATCGCTCGACACAGGCAAGAGGTCGCCATTGCCAGTACCGCCGACCAAGCCCTGAGGGCCCGGAACCAGATCATTGCGGGCTACTTGCGGATTGCGGACAGAGAGCGGGAGGCCGCCCTTCAATGGGCCAACTCGAACGAAGTATCGGGCCGCGCGTTGGCCGAGACGGAGCGGCTCGGGCGCGGCATCGGTACCGACCTGGCTGGCCGGGCCGCAGGGCTGGCAGACCGTTGGGCCACCACGGCCGGGCACCTGATGAACGCCGAGAGACGGCAGAAGACGGCCAGGCTGTTGCTGCGCGACGGGGTACTCAGCAAGTCCAGCTTTGCCCGGGCGACCGGCTGGTCGCCGGCCAGCGCGTCAAAGCACTTGGTCGAACTGGCTCGACTTGGTCTACTGGAGCGCGTGGGGCGGGGGCCGGCGACGCGCTACCGGTTGCCTCCTGAGTAGTCATCGCCGCCGGCGGTCGTGTGCTTGAGCTCGGGCGAAGTCATCGGGTTGGGATCCATCGGCACTTCGTGGAAGCCTTCGCCTTCGTCCTCGCTGGCGCCGCCGGCCACCTCGAGCAGTTCGTCGGAGCTCAGCTCACGGACGGTCGACCCTCGCCGTCTGTCGTTCTATCCATCGTTCGTTCTCCTTGGGTCAGATGCCGCCTCGGCCCATCCGCGTCGGCGCGCGCAGGCTACCCCCCCCCCCCGCGATTGGCAGGCCCCATAAGGGCCAGGTCGCGCGGACAACGCAGTGCAAGGGATTCCCCGGGCCTTAAAATGCCCGGTTCGCCCGCATCTGCCGGGTTCGACCTCAAGGAACGCCCGTGTTCATCTCCGAAGCCTTCGCCCAGACCGCACCCGCTGCCGGCGGGACCGAATCCTCGCTGCTCAGCCTGCTGCCGCTGGTGCTGATGTTCGTGGTGCTCTACTTCATCATGATCCGCCCGCAGATGAAGCGCCAGAAGGAGCACAAGGCGATGATCGAGGCGCTGGCCAAGGGCGACGAGGTCGTCATCGGCGGCGGCGTGCTCGGCCGCGTCACCAAGCTCGGCGACTCGATCCTCCACGTCGAGGTCGCGAACGGGGTCGAGCTGCAGGTGCAGCGGCCCTCTGTGGTGCAGGTGCTGCCCAAGGGCACGATCAAGTAATCGTTTCACGCCGCACGAGCCCGATCGGGCCCGCGGCCTTGCCGGGATCCTTCGATGAACCGCACCCCGTGGTGGAAGTACGCCATCCTTGCCGTGGCCCTCGTGGTCGGGCTTCTGTACACGCTGCCCAACTTCTTCGGCGAGGCGCCCGCGGTGCAGGTCTCCAGCGCGAGGGCCACGCTCAAGCTCGACGCGTCGACGGCGACGCGGGTCGAGGAGATCCTCGCCGCCGCCGGCCTGAAGCCCGACTACGTGCAGTTCGACGGCCAGTCCGTCAAGGCCCGGCTGGACAGCACCGACACGCAGATCAAGGCCAAGGACGCGCTCGTCAAGGCGCTGAACCCGGACCCGGCCGACCCGTCCTACATCGTCGCGCTGAACCTGCTGTCGCGCTCGCCGGCCTGGTTGGCTTCGATCCGCGCGCTGCCGATGTACCTCGGCCTGGACCTGCGCGGCGGCGTGCACTTCCTGATGCAGGTCGACATGAAGGCGGCGCTGGACAAGCGCGCCGAGTCGGTCGCCGGCGACGCGCGCACGCTGATGCGCGACAAGAACATCCGCCACGCGGGCATCAGTCGCGACGGCCAGGCCGTCGAGTTGCGCTTCCGCGACGAGGCCACCCGGACCGCGGCGCGCAACCTGCTCAACGACCAGCTGCCCGACCTGCTCTGGGCCGATGCCGGGGACGCCGCCTCGCCGCACCTGGTGGGCCGCCTCAAGCCCGAGGCGGCGCGCCGCGTGCAGGAGCAGGCGCTGAAGCAGAACATCACGACGCTGCAGAACCGCGTCAACGAACTCGGCGTGGCCGAGCCGGTGATCCAGCAGCAGGGGCTCGACCGCGTCGTCGTGCAGCTGCCCGGCGTGCAGGACACGGCCAAGGCCAAGGACATCATCGGCCGCACCGCGACGCTCGAGGTGCGGCTGGGCGACGAGAGCGCCGAGGCGGCGGCGGCCCACGCCGGGCAGGGGACGGTGCGGTTCGCATCCGAGCGCGTCA
>CALJUI010000318.1 GCA_937975735.1 uncultured Rubrivivax sp. | reverse complement strand
CCGGCCACCGTGCGGATGTTGACCAGCTTCTGGCTCAGCGCGGGGCCGACGAGGGCCAGCTGGCCGGGCTGGTTGAGCACCCAGACGCGAAAGTCCCTCATGACCCCTTCAAGACCGCCCTTACAAGGCCGCGGGCGGCTGCGGCCGTACCTGAACGCACCCCGCACGCTGGACCTGGACCTGCTGGCCTGGGGCGACCGCGAGGCGCATGCGCCGACGTTGACCCTGCCGCACCCGCGGCTGCACCTGCGCGCCTTCGTGCTGGAGCCGCTGTCCGAACTGGCGCCCGACCTGGTGCTGCCGGGCATCGGTGCCATCGCGCCCTGGCGGCCACGCGCCGCCGGACAGCGCATCGAGCGCCTGCCGTGACGTGGCGCACCCCCGGCTGGGCCGGCGGCGGCCGCGCTCAGAGCAGCGCTTCGAAGATCTTCTGCATGCCGAACGCGATCGAGCTCATCAGCGCCGTGGCGCCGATGAACAGCGCGACGACGGCGCCCAGCACCGGGCCCCAGCGTGTCGGCCGAGGGGGGTGGTCCGGGTGGTGCCGGGCCGCCCAGCGCTCGTCGGGCGTCAGTGCGTAGACGATGGCGAACAGCATCGCGGCACTGATCGACAAGCCCAGCCACGGTGCCAGCCACCAGGCCGCGCGGTCATCCTGGCCGAAGACCTCCATCCGGCGAAGTCCAGCCAGGCCGGCCAGCGTCGGCCACGGGAACAGCCAGGCCACGACATCGCGCCAGCCGTACAGGTAGAACCGGTGGGCGCCGAAGGCCCCGGCCAGCACGGCCAGCCACACCGCCAGCGTCTTGGACGGCCGGCGGGTCATGGACGGCCCCCTGGCCCCGGGCGACAGGGTCCCGCGCCGACGATCGCGCGCGTACCTGCGTCCGAGCGTGGGTGCACGCCGGCGCTCATGCCCCGTCCACCGGCGGTTCGCGGTCGCCCAGGCCCAGCTCGCGTTGCATGAACACCACGTCCAGCCAGCGGCCGTGCTTCCAGCCGACATGCTGCATCGTGCCCGTGTGGCGGAAGCCCAGCGACTCGTGCAGCCGGATCGACGCGTGGTTGGCGCTGTCGCCGATGACACCCAGCATCTGGCGTGCACCCAATGCCGCGCAGCGCGCCATCAGCTCCGCCAGCAGGATGCGCCCGACGCCGCGGCCCACCGCCTGGGGCGCGAGGTAGACCGAATCCTCGACGCAGAACCGGTAGGCCGGGCGCGGGCGGAAAGGGCCGGCGTAGGCGTAGCCCAGCACGCGGCCGTCGTCGTCCGCGGCCACCAGCCAGGGCAGCCCGCGTTCCAGCACGGCGGCACGGCGCGCGACCATCTCGGCCTGGGACGGTGCCTCGAGTTCGAAGCTGCCGGTGCCGTGCCGCACATGGTGGCCGTAGATGGCGGTGATGTCGGCGAGGTCGTCGTCGGTGCTTGGGCGGATCAGCATCGGGTGAAAGGTCGGGTTGTGGCGGCGCGCGCGCAGTTTATAATGCGCGGTTTTCCGGCAACGGCCGTGCATGGACGCATGGCGTATCTACGGGGCCGGAGTGGCGGACCGGGCGCGAACCCAGCGGGCAACCGAGGGCGCGCGGCCGGCCGATTGGCGATCAGCGTGCCTGACCCGTGTCTCCAGGCGCCGCCATCGCAGCATCGTTCGAGGTTGATCAAGATGGTCGTGATCCGACTGGCTCGTGGTGGCGCCAAGAAGCGCCCGTTCTACAACATCGTCGTCGCCGACTCGCGTGAGCGCCGTGACGGCCGCTTCATCGAGCGCGTGGGTTTCTACAACCCGATGGCCGCCGGCGGCGAGCAGCCGCTGCGCGTGGCGCTCGACCGCATCGAGCACTGGAGCGGTGTCGGCGCGCGCCTGTCGCCCACCGTTGCCCGCCTGGTGGGGCAGGCCAAAGCCGCCGCCTGAGGGGCCTGCCGTGGCGGACCGGCCCACGCCTGAGGCGGCGCCGGAGCCCGGCAAGCCCGACGACGCGGTCGAGGTCGGCCGCGTGCTCGGGGCCTGGGGGGTGCGCGGCGGCTTGAAGATCAAGCCGCTGGCGTCGGACCCGCAGGCCCTGTTCTCTTCCAAGCGCTGGTACCTGGAGCCGGCCGACGTGGCAACGCCGCGACCGTCGGTGGCGCTGCCGTGCTGGCTGCGCGTGAAGCAGGCCAAGGTGCATGGCGACGCCATCGTCGTCACCGCACACGACGTGGACGACCGCGACGCCGCCGAGGCCCTGAAGGGCGCGCACATCTTCGTGGCCCGGTCGAGCTTCCCGACGCCCGACGAGGGCGAGTTCTACTGGGTCGACCTGATCGGCCTGTCGGTGGTCAACGCCGACGGGCAGGCGCTGGGGCAGGTCGTCGGCCTGTTCGAGACCGGGCCACACTGCGTGCTGCGCATCGAGGCCGGCGGCACGCCGGCGCGCGAGCGCATGATCCCTTTCGTCGACGCCTACGTGCAGCAGGTGGACCTGCCGGGCCGCCGCATCGTCGTCGACTGGGCCGACGAAGACTAGCGCCTTGGCGCGCAGGCCATGCGCTTCGACGTCCTGACATTATTCCCGGACCTGTTCGGGCCGCACCTGGCCCAGGGCATCACGCGCCGCGCGTTCGAGTCCGGCCAGGTCGACGTGCGGCTGTGGCCGCTGCGCGACTTCGCCACCGACGCCTACCGCCGCGTCGACGACCGTCCATTCGGCGGCGGGCCCGGGATGGTGATGCTGGCCGAGCCGCTGTTGGCCGGTCTTGCCGCGATCCGCGCCGACCGCCCTGGTGCCGTGGTGCCGGTGGTGCACTTCACGCCGACCGGGCGGCCGCTGACCCAGGCGGTCGTGGCCGAGCTTGCCGCGCGCGAGCGCGCGGTGCTGTTGTGCGGGCGCTACGAGGGCGTGGACCAGCGCGTCATCGACACCGAGGTCACGCTGGAGCTGAGCCTGGGGGACTTCGTGCTCAGCGGCGGCGAGCTGCCCGCGCTGGCCCTGCTGGACGCCGTGGCCCGGCTGCAGCCCGGCGTGCTGACGGAGGCCTCGCACCAGCAGGACAGCTTCTCCGACGGCCTGCTGGAAGGGCCGCAGTACAGCCGCCCCGAGCGACTGGCCACCCGTGCCGGCGAGCAGGGCGTGCCGCCGGTGCTGATGAGCGGCCACCATGGCGAGATCGCGCGCTGGCGACGCGAGCGCTCGCTGGAGACGACCGCGCGCCGGCGCCCGGACCTGATCGAGGCGGCCCGCGCCGCCGGGCGGCTGAGCCCGGCCGACGAGCGCTTCCTCCGAAACCTCGATATATAATCAAAGGCTTTTCGATCCTCTGCCGGGATCCAAGTGGCCATGCCGCGGACACGGTCCGCGCACCTTGATGCAGGCCGCAACCTCCTCAACAACCCGGCACGATCGTGTGGAGAACCCCGTGGATCTGCTCGGGACCCTCGAGCCGGAAGAGATTGCACGCCCGGACACGAACATCGTTGCAGTAG
>CALJUI010000317.1 GCA_937975735.1 uncultured Rubrivivax sp. | reverse complement strand
CCCGGTTCTGCACATCGAGCACCGCGCGCTGCATGCGCGCCGGCGTGCCGGCGGCGTGGTCTGGTTCGGCTTCAGGGAGCTGTGCGGCGGCCCGCGCTCGCAGAACGACTACCTGGAGCTGGCCACGCAGTTTCACACCGTGCTGCTGTCAGACGTGCCCGAGATGTCGCCGCGGCTGGCCAGCGAGGCGCGGCGCTTCACCTGGCTGATCGACGTGCTCTACGACCGGCGTGTCAAGCTGATCGTGTCGACCGCGGTGCCGCCCGCCAGGCTGTACACGGAGGGCCCGCTCGTGCACGAGTTCGCGCGCACGGTGTCGAGGCTGTCGGAGATGCAGTCGGCCGAGTACCTGGCGCTGGCGCGGCGCGACGTCGACACGTCGCTGACCTGAGGTCCGGGCAGCCGAGCGGCTCGATGCGCACGACGGCCATCGACACGTTGTCGCCGCCGCCGCGCGCGCGCTGGCGCGCCTTGCCCAGCAGCAGCTCGGTGGCCGCGCGCGGTGCCAGCGCCTGCAGCGTCGTGCCCAGCTCCTTCGGGGTGAAGTAGTGCCACAGGCCGTCGCTGCAGGCCAGCAGCGCGTCGCCATGCTGCAGCGTGCCCAGGTCCCAGATCGACACCGGCGGGTCCTGGTGCGTGCCCAGGCAGCCGGTCAGCAGGTTGGACTGCGGGTGCGTGTTGGCCGCTTCCTCGGTGATCTTGCCTTCGTCGATCAGGCGCTGCACGAAGGAGTGGTCGATCGTGCGCGCCACCAGCTCGGCGCCGCGGAAGTGGTAGATGCGCGAGTCGCCGGCATGTGCTGCGTGGCAGCGCAGGTCCGGCGTGATCAGGAAGGCGGCCACGGTGCTGTGAGGCTCCTCCTCGGCCGCAATCGCGGTGAGCTTGATCATCAGGTGCGATTCCTGCACCAGCTGCGTCAGCGCGTCGGCGGCGGCGTCCTCGTGCGGGACGAAGCGCTCGAAGATCTGGCGCGCGGTCATCACGACCTGGTCGGCCGCCTTGCGCCCGCCGCTCTTGCCGCCCATGCCGTCGGCCAGCACGGTCATCACGCAGCCTGGCACTTTCGGGTGCATCAGCACCTCGAGCTGGTCCTGCTGATAGGCGCGGTCGCCCCGATGCAGTCCGGTGGCGGCACTCAGCCGGAACGAAGGGGCTTGGGCGCTCATCGCGCGGACTATAAACTGGGGCCCGTCAGACGCACTGTGCAGCAATGGACGAGAACCTGCATTCCCCGCACCGTCGGCTGATCGAGCTGCGCATCGAGCACGCCGACCTCGACGACCTGATCGACCGCAATGTGCAGGATCCGCCGCTGGACGACCTCACGCTGCGCCGGCTGAAGAAGCGCCGGCTGCTGCTGCGCGACGAGATCGCCCGGCTGCAGGGCCAGGTCGACCCGCCGGAGCCCGCCTGAACGGCCCCGGCCTGGCGGCCGCGGCGGCCGGTGCCCTGGGCGCCGGCGGCCCGCTGGCGCGCCACGAACCCGGCTATCGCCCCCGGCAGGCCCAGCTGACGCTGGCGCGCGCGGTCGCGGACGCGATCGAGCAGCGTGGCGCACTGGTTGCCGAGGCCGGCACCGGCGTGGGCAAGACCTTTGCCTACCTGGTGCCGCTGCTGCTGTCGGGCCGGCGTGCGCTGGTCAGCACGGCCACGAAGAGCCTGCAGGACCAGCTCTTCCTGCGCGACCTGCCACGCCTGTGCGAGGCGCTGGCGCTGCCGGCCCGGCTGGCGCTGCTCAAGGGCCGCGCCAGCTACCTGTGCCTGCACCGGCTGCAGCAGGCGCGCATCGGCGCGCAGCTGCCCGACCGCGCCTCGATCCGAGTGCTGGGCCGGGTGGAGGTGTGGGCGCAGGGCACGCGCAGCGGCGACTTGGCCGAGGTCGAAGGCCTGGACGAGCGCTCGCCGCTGATCCCGCTGGTCAGCTCCACACGGGA
>CALJUI010000316.1 GCA_937975735.1 uncultured Rubrivivax sp. | reverse complement strand
CTCGCTCGCCCGCGCCAGCTGCGCCGCCACCGCCACCCGCCAGCCGCTGCGTGCGAGCAGCAGCAGCACCGCCGCCGCCGCGACCCAGGCGACCAGGCGCAGCGTCATTTCAGACAGCGCCTTGGGCGCGCATCTTCGCGTTGACGTAGGCGCCCTGCGGGATGTGCAGCAGATCGGCGATGCGCCACATCACGTGACGCTCGTGCGCGCTGAGCTGGCCGTCGGCGTAGGCCACGCGCCACATGTGCTCGATCATGCGCAGCTTGGCCGGCATGTCGAAGTGCTGGTTGATGTGCGAGGTGAAGGCGAAGTAGTCGGTGGCGTCGCGCGCGGTCTGGTGGGCGAGCTCGATCAGCCGGTCGATCTCGTCGTCGGCGAGCGCGAACTTGTCGCGCAGGGCGTCGATCACGGCCTGGCGCTCGGCCTGGCCGATGTCGGCGTCCGAGCGCATCACCTCGACCAGCATCACCGCGGTGGCCAGCTGCAGCGTGTGCTCGGCGGTGCGCGGGTCGGTCGCGGCCGACGGCTGCAGCGCGCCGAACAGTTCCTTGAGCGTGCGGAGCATCGGCGGATTGAAGCACAGGCGGCGATGGGCACGGTGCCGGCGAGGTCGGTCCCGGTCAGGCCAGGTCGAAGCGGCCGGGGTTCATCGTCTGGGTCCAGGCAGCGACGATGTCGCGCACGAGCTTGGCCTGCACGTCGCGTGTCGCGCAGACCTCGGACTGCGCGCGCAGCCGCGCGTTCGAGCCGAACAGGTCCGCCAAGGCAGGTTCCGACCGATCTCCTGCCTGATCGGCCACGGCGGGCGGCGCCGTAAACTCGGAGGCCACAAGGACTGCGGGGCCATCGCAGGATCGGCCGGCGAGGACAAGCAATGAAGCGCGCGTTGATCACGGGAGTGACCGGACAGGACGGCAGCTACCTGGCCGAGTTCCTGCTGGACAAGGGCTACGAGGTCCACGGCATCAAGCGCCGGGCGTCGCTGTTCAACACCCAGCGCATCGACCACATCTACGAGGACCCGCACGTCGAGCACCAGCGCTTCGTGCTGCACTACGGCGACCTGACCGACAGCTCCAACCTGACCCGCATCCTGCAGCAGGTGCAGCCCGACGAGGTCTACAACCTGGGCGCGCAGAGCCACGTCGCGGTCAGCTTCGAGGCCCCGGAATACACGGCCGACGTCGACGCGATGGGCACGCTGCGGCTGCTCGAGGCGATCCGCTTCCTGGGACTGAAGACCCGCTTCTACCAGGCGAGCACGAGCGAGCTGTACGGACTGGTGCAGGAGATCCCGCAGCGCGAGACGACGCCGTTCTACCCGCGCAGCCCCTACGCCGTCGCCAAGCTCTACGCCTACTGGATCACCGTCAACTACCGCGAGGCGTACGGCATGTACGCCTGCAACGGCATCCTGTTCAACCACGAGAGCCCGCGCCGGGGCGAGACCTTCGTCACCCGCAAGATCACGCGCGGGCTGGCGAACATCGCGCAGGGACTGGAGAAATGCCTGTACATGGGCAACCTCGACGCGCTGCGCGACTGGGGCCACGCGAAGGACTACGTGCGCATGCAGTGGATGATGCTGCAGCAGGACGAGCCCGAGGACTTCGTGATCGCGACCGGCAAGCAGTACTCGGTGCGCGAGTTCATCCAGTGGACGGCGGCCGAGCTGGGGTTGACGCTCCGGTTCGAGGGCGAGGGCGTCGACGAGCGTGCCGTGATCGCCTCGATCGACGGCGACCGCGCGCCGGCCCTGAAGGTCGGCGACCGCGTCGTCGCCATCGACCCGCGCTACTTCCGCCCGGCCGAGGTGGAGACGCTGCTCGGCGATCCGACCAAGGCCCGGACGCGGCTCGGCTGGGTGCCCGAGATCACCGCGCAGGCGATGTGCCGGGAGATGGTGGCCGAGGACCTGAAGGCCGCCCAGCGGCACGCATTCCTCCAGGCCCACGGCCACGGCGTCAGCGTGCCCCGGGAGGCGGGCGGATGAGGGACACGCGCCAGGCGGTCTTCGTCGCCGGCCATCGGGGCATGGTCGGCTCGGCCATCGTGCGCCGGCTGGCGTCGCTGGGCTACGAGCGGATCGTGACCGCCAGCCGCGAGGCGCTCGACCTCACCGACCAGCGCGCCGTGCGGGACTTCTTCGCTTCCCGTCGCATCGACCACGTCGTGCTGGCGGCGGCCAAGGTCGGCGGCATCCACGCCAACAACACCTACCCGGCCGAGTTCATCGCCGACAACCTGGCGATCGAACTGAACGTGATCGACGCGGCCCACCGCGCCGGCGTGCAGCGCCTGCTTTTCCTCGGCTCTTCGTGCATCTACCCGCGCGACGCCGAGCAGCCGATGCGCGAGGACAGCCTGCTCACCGGCACCCTGGAGGCGACCAACGAGCCGTACGCGATCGCCAAGATCGCCGGCATCAAGCTGTGCGAGAGCTACAACCGCCAGTACGGGCGCGACTACCGCAGCGTGATGCCGACCAACCTGTACGGGCCGGGCGACAACTTCCACCCGGAGAACTCGCACGTGATCCCCGCGCTATTGCGCCGCTTTCACGAGGCGGTGCAGAGCGGCGCGAAGGAGGTCGTGATCTGGGGCAGCGGCACGCCGATGCGGGAGTTCCTGCACGTCGACGACATGGCGGCGGCCAGCGTGCACGTGATGGAGCTCGACGAGGCGCTCTACCGCGCCCACACCCGGCCGATGCTCAGCCACATCAACGTGGGCACCGGCGTGGACTGCACGATCCGCGAACTGGCCGAGACCATCGCTCGGGTGACGGGCTTCGACGGTGCGCTGGTGTTCGACGCGAGCAAGCCGGACGGGACGCCGCGCAAGCTGATGGACGTGAGCCGCCTGGCATCGCTGGGATGGCGCGCCGGCGTCGCGCTCGAGGACGGGTTGCGCGTCACTTATGACTGGTTCCGCGCGCACGCGAACGGACTCAGGCACCCGCCGCCTTCGTCGCCTCCAGGTTCAGACTGATCAAGGTGCCGTGCTCGCGGTCCATGTGCGGGATGTAGGCCTGCGAGAAGTCGTCGACGTCGGCATGTCCGGTATCGCGCCAGTCGTAGCGGCGGACGCCGGCAAAGCCGTTGGCCAGCAGCAGTTCGGTGAGACTGCGCTCGTCGAAGACGTTGTAGTGGATGTTGTAGAGATAGTCCTGGCGACCGAAGATCGGACCGATGACGAGGTTCAAGTCACCGGTGCGCTGGTAGACCTCGCAGAGCTTGGCGAAGTCGGGCACCGACACGCGCAGCACGCCGCCTGGCTTGAGCACGCGGCACCACTCCTGCAGCACGCGCGCGACGTCCTTGCGGCGGAAGTGCTCGAGCACGTGGCAGGTGTAGATCAGGTCGACCGAGTCGCTGCCGATGAATCCCAGGTTGTCGATCGTCGCGACATGGTCGACATGTGGGTACTCGACGGCGTCAATGTGGACGAAACCGGGGATGTGGCGCTTGCCGCAGCCGAGGTGGAGTTTCATCGAACGGGTCTCTCGCAGTTGCACAGGCGCCGGCCGGAACCGCTGTCGTCCGCCCGCCGATGCATGCGGGGTCCAGCGCCTGCTGCCGGGTTGGGGCCGAGTTTACGCCCGCGAGGCCACGGGGCCGTGCACGGCCTCGTCGCGCCGTGGCCCTGACCGCCGGCTCGCCGAAGCTATAGTGCCGATCCATGTCGATGGTGACGGCCGTGCGCCGTGGCTTGCTGAGGCTGAAGCACCGGGTCCGCGCCGGTTCGGAAGCCGCCCACTTCCGCCGGCTGCGAGGCGTGGTGCATGTCGGCGCCAACACGGGGCAGGAACGGCACCTCTACGACAGCTACGGGATTCGTGTGCTCTGGATCGAGCCGATCCCCGAGGTGTTCGCTCGGCTGCAGTCGAACATCGCCGGTTTCGAGGGCCAGAAGGCCGTGCAGGCGCTGGTGGCGGACCGATCCGGCGTCGAGGTCGACTTCCATGTCGCCAACAACGACGGCGCGTCGAGTTCGATGCTCGAGCTGGGTGAGCACCGCGAGCTCTGGCCCGAGGTTCACTTCAACCGTTCGATCCGCATGAGGACGATCTCCCTGCCCGACCTGCTCCGGGACAGTGGCGCCGACCTGACGCGCTACAACGCGCTGGTCATGGACACCCAGGGCTCGGAGCTGCTCGTGCTGCAGGGCGCGATCCCGCTGCTGGCGCACTTCGACTACGTGAAGACCGAGGCCGCGGACTTCGAGGCCTACAAGAACTGCTGCACGGTGAAGGATCTCGGCGCCTTCATGGCGGCGCACGGGTTCGACGAGATCGATCGCCGTCTGTTTCGCCGCCGCATGCGGCCCGGCCAGGCCTACTACAACCTGGTCTATCGCCGCCGCTGACCGGCGCGATGGAACCGCCGCGACCGCGCGCAGACCCGCCATGAAGCACGCCTCCGTCCTGTTCCACCAGCAGCGGCGCGACGAGATGTTCTCGCCCCCGCCGGGGGCCAACTTCGGCGGCCTGTACTTCCCGTTCGCGCAGCTGCGTGACGCGTTCGCCGCGAAAGGCGTCCGGCTCGCGACGCCGGACATGAACGCCGGGCAGGAGGTCTTGTTCGAGCTGCACATCAACGCCCGGGCCCGGCTGCCCGACCGGCCGTGCTACGCGTACTTGTGGGAGCACCCCTTGACCCGGCCCGTCAACGGCGACCGGCGGCGGCTGGCGCGCTACCGCGCCGCGTTCACCTGGAACACCACGCTGGTCGATGGACGGCATGTCCACGAGTTGCCGATCCCGAACGACCTGAGCCTGCGTCCGGTGCCCGGCTTCGAGCAGCGAGACCTGTTCTGCGTGCTGATCGCCGGCAACCGGGCGCTGCGCTGGCGCAGCGAACTGGCGCTGCACGAGGCACGGCTGGCCGTGATCCGCTGGTACGAGGCCAATGCGCCCGATCGGTTCGCGCTCTACGGTCACGGCTGGGACCGTCCGCCGAAGCCGCCCGGCGTGCTCGGACGCATCATGAAGCGCGTGCACGAGTGGAGGCTGCGCCTTCGGCCTCGGCCGATGCTGCGCACCTACCGCGGCCCGATCGGATCGAAGGACGAGGTGCTGCTGCGCGCCAGGTTCTCGATCTGCTACGAGAACGTTCGCGGTGGGCCGGGCTACCTCACCGAGAAGCTGTTCGACTGCATGAGCTTCGGCTGCCTGCCGGTGTACATCGGCGCCAGCGACATCGCGCAGCGCGTGCCGCCCGACTGCTACATCGACGGCGACCGCTTCGCATCGCCGGCCGAGCTGCACCGCGCGCTGCTGGCGATCGACGCGGCCGAGTTCGAGCGGCGTCGCGCCGCGACCGTCGACTTCCTGCGCAGCGAGCGGGCACGGCCCTACGGCAGCGAGCACTTCTGCCGCACCCTGGTCGACACGATCGCGGCCGACCTGGACCTGCGCCCATGAGACACGCGTCGATCGTCTTTCGCCGCCATCGCGACAACCGCATCTTCGAGGGCAACGAAGGCGCCAACTTCGGCGGCTGGTACTTCCCCTTCCGCCGATTGCGCGACGGCTTCCGCGCCCAGGGCATCGAGTTGTCGACGGCGGACGTGAACGCAGGGCGCAAGGTGCTGTTCGAGCTTCACATCAACGTCCAGCGACGCGATCCGGGCGTGCCGCTGTACTGCTACGACTACGAACATCCGCATGTGCGCGGCATCAACGCCAGTGCGCGCCTGCTGGCGCGCTACCGCCGCGTGTGGACCTGGAACCAGCAACTCGTCGAGGCGCACGGCTTCGAGCCGCTCGAGATCCCGAACGACCTGACGCCGCGGCCGGTGGCGCCCTTCGGCGAGCGCGAGCTCTTCTGCGTGATGATCGCGAAGAACAAGGAGATGCGCCGGGCCAGCAACATCTCGCTGTACCAGGAGCGCCTGCGGCTGATCCGCGGCTTCGAGCAGCACCTGCCGGCGCAGTTCAGCCTCTACGGCAAGGCCTGGGACATTCCGGCGGTCGGTCCGGGGTTCGGCGGCCGCGTCGTCAAGCTCCTCCAGCAATGGCGCCACCGGCGCAGCGGCGAGCGTCCGTTCCCGAGCTGGGAGGGTGTCGTGCAGTCCAAGGACGAGGTCCTCGCGCGCGCGAAGTTCGCGCTGTGCTACGAGAACCTGCGCGGCGGGCGCGGCTACGTCACCGAGAAGCTGTTCGACTGCTGGACCAACGGCTGCGTGCCGGTGTACGTCGGCGCCAGCGATATCGCCGAGCGCGTTCCGGCGGCGTGCTACATCGACGGCGACCGCTATGCCACGGTGCCGGCGCTGATCGAGTGCCTCCAGGGCATCGACGAGACCGAGTTCGCGCACCGCCAACGGGCGATCGAAGCCTACCTTCGCAGCGACGCAGGCCAGCGGCATGACCAGGCCCACTTCTGCCGCACCCTCGTCGACGGCATCGTCCGCGACCTCGGACTGCCGCCCGCGCCGACGGCCCCCTGACGCCCGGTCAAGGCCGGCGCCGCGGACCCTGGCGACGGACTCAGGGCACCGCGCCGATCCGGCCGAGCGCGAGGTTGGCCGCGGCGGTGCGGGTCTCGACGCCGAGCTTCTGAAACACGTGCTCCAGGTGCTTGTGCACCGTGCGCGGCGACAGCGACAGCACTTCGCCGATGTCGCGGTTGGTCTTGCCCTGGATGACCCAGTACAGCACTTCGGCCTCGCGCGCGGTGAGCGGGAACGCCCGCGTCAGCGCCTGCAGCTGCGCCGCCTCGGAATCCTGCCGCAGCACCAGCAGCCACTCGCCGCCGACGCCGTCGTCCTCGTCCATCGCATGCATCGCGAAGGTCAGGCGCTGCTCGCCGGTGCCGACCGTCAGGCCGAGCGGCGGGGCCCCGGCGCGCCGGCGCAGCGCCTCGCGCGCGACCCAGGCCATCACCGGCGGCGGCATCGTCGCCTCGGGCGTCAGCGGGTACTGGCGCAGCAGCAGTTCGCGCGCCAAAGCGGTCTGCCACAGGCGGCGGCCGTCGGCCTCGCGCACGACCAGCGTCGCGTGGCCGAAGGCGTCGAGCGCGCTGCGCGCCTGCCACTGCGAGCGCGCCGCGCGCAGGTGGCTCTCGATGCGGGCGATCAGCTCGCTGGTGCGCACCGGCTTGGACACGCAGTCGACGACGCCGGCCCCGAACGCGCCGACGATGTCGGCGCTGTCGTCGGGGCCGGTCATGAAGACGATCGGCGTGGCCGCCGTGTCGGCGCCGGCCTTGAGCCGGCGCGCGACCTCCAGACCGTGCGTGTCGGGCAGGCCGGCGTCGAGCAGCACGATGTCGGGCAGCACGCGCGCCGCGCTGTCGAGCGCCGCCTCGCCGCTGGCCGCGACCTGCACCGCGTAGCCGGCTTCCTCCAGCGCATCGCGCAGTGGCGCGACGTGCGCGGCGGAAGGATCGACAATCAGCACGATGTCGTCGGCGTGGTCGTAGGCGGTCATCGCGGTGCGGGCGCTGGGCCGTGGACGGGGTGGGCCGGGACGCGCCGCGCGCAGGGCGGTGGTCCGGGGACGGGAGGTCAGCGAGGCGTGCATCACCCCGGGACTATCAAGATCCGCGCCAGCCATCGCTGGCACCCAATCTGCTACTCGAGGACACGATGGAACTGAGCCCGCGCGAGAAGGACAAGCTGCTGGTCTTCACCGCCGCGCTGCTGGCCGAGCGTCGCCGCGCACGCGGCCTGAAGCTGAACTACCCCGAAGCGGTGGCCTTGATCAGCGCGGCCATCATGGAAGGCGCGCGCGACGGCAAGACCGTGGCGGCGTTGATGAGCGAGGGCAAGAGCGTGCTCGGCCGCGCCGACGTGATGGACGGCGTGGCCGAGATGATTCCCGAGATCCAGGTCGAGGCCACCTTCCCCGATGGCACGAAACTGGTGACGGTGCACCAACCGATTGCATGAGGCCCGCGATGCGCACCAAGATGATGCAGATGGCGGCCGCCACGCTGGCGATGACCACCCTGCCCGCCTGGGCCCACCCGGGCCACGGCGTGCCGGGCGGCTCGCACTGGCACGTCGGCGATGCGGTCGGCCTGATCGCTCTGGTCGCCGCGATCGGCGCCTGCGCCTGGCTGGCACGGCGCAAGTGAGCAGCCGATGATCCCGGGCGAACTCCTCACCGACGGCGCCGACCATGCGCTGAACCCGGGCCGGCGCACGCTGACCCTGGTCGTCGAGAACCGCGGCGACCGGCCGATCCAGGTCGGCTCGCACTACCACTTCGCCGAGACCAATCGCGCGCTGCACTTCGACCGCGCCTCGGCGCGCGGCATGCGGCTGCACATCGCCAGCGGTACCGCAGTGCGCTTCGAGCCCGGCCAGCAGCGCACCGTGACCTTGGTCGACTATGCCGGCGCGCGCGAGGTCTGGGGCTTCCGCGGCGACGTCCAGGGAGCGCTGTGATGGCGACGATCGACCGCCGCGCGTATGCCGAGATGTACGGCCCCACCACCGGCGACCGCGTGCGGCTGGCCGACACGGACCTCGTGATCGAGGTCGAGCGCGACTTCACGCTGCTGGCCGGCGGCCACGGCGAGGAGGTCAAGTTCGGCGGCGGCAAGACCATCCGCGACGGCATGGGCCAGAGCCAGCGCATCAACGGCATCGGTCCCGGCGACGCCGTCGACTGCGTGATCACGAACGCCCTGATCGTCGACCACTGGGGCATCGTCAAGGCCGACATCGGCATCCGCGGCCAGCGCATCCATCGCATCGGCAAGGCCGGCAACCCCGACGTGATGCCGGGCGTGGACATCGTCATCGGTCCCGGCACCGAGGTCATCGCCGGCGAGGGCATGATCGTCACCGCCGGCGGCATCGACAGCCACATCCACTGGATCTGCCCGCAGCAGATCGAGGAGGCGCTGATGTCGGGCATCACGACGATGCTCGGCGGCGGCACCGGACCGGCGACCGGCACCTTCGCCACCACCTGCACGCCGGGGCCGGAGAATATCGCGCGCATGCTGCAGGCGGCCGACGCGTTCCCGATGAACCTGGGCTTCTTCGGCAAGGGCAACGCGAGCCGGCCCGACGCCCTGGTGCAGCAGGTCGAGGCCGGCGCGATCGCGCTCAAGCTGCACGAGGACTGGGGCACGACGCCGGCGGCGATCGACAACTGCCTGAACGTCGCCGAGCAGACCGACATCCAGGTCGCGATCCACACCGACACGCTCAACGAGAGCGGCTTCGTCGAGGACACGATCGCTGCCTTCAAGGGCCGCACGATCCACACCTTCCACACCGAAGGCGCCGGCGGCGGCCACGCGCCGGACATCATGAAGGTCGTCGGCGAGGCCAACGTGCTGCCCTCGTCGACCAACCCGACGCGGCCCTACACCGTCAACACGATCGACGAGCACCTCGACATGCTGATGGTGTGCCACCACCTCGATCCGTCGATCGCCGAGGACCTGGCCTTCGCCGAGAGCCGCATCCGGCGCGAGACGATCGCCGCCGAGGACGTGCTGCACGACCTGGGTGCGATCAGCATGATGAGCAGCGACAGCCAGGCGATGGGCCGCGTCGGCGAGGTCGTGCTGCGCACCTGGCAGACGGCGCACAAGATGAAGGCGCAGCGCGGCGCGCTGGACGGCGACAGCGCGCGCGCCGACAACACGCGCGTGAAGCGCTACATCGCCAAGTACACGATCAACCCGGCGCTGGCGCACGGCATCTCGCACGAGGTCGGCAGCATCCAGCCCGGCAAGTGGGCCGACCTGGTGCTGTGGCGGCCGGCCTTCTTCGGCGTCAAGCCGAGCCTGGTGCTCAAGGGCGGCTTCATCGCCGCGGCGGCGATGGGCGACCCGAACGCCAGCATCCCGACGCCGCAGCCGGTGCACTACCGGCCGATGTTCGGCAGCTTCGGCGGCGCGCTGGCCAAGACCTCGCTGACCTTCCTGAGCCGCGCCGCGCTCGACGCCGGCCGCGGCGAGCGGCTGGGCCTGTCCAAGACGTTGGCCGCCGTGCAGGGCTGCCGCACGGTGCGCAAGGCCGACATGGTGCACAACGCCGCCACGCCGGTGATGGCCATCGACGCCCAGACCTACGCCGTGCGCGCCGACGGCGAACTTCTGACCTGCGAGCCGGCCACCGTGCTGCCGATGGCGCAGCGCTACTTCCTGTTCTGAGCGGCGACCAACGTCACGACGGCCGCCGCCGGCATCCACCACCAGTCGGGCGAGGCCAGCGTCCACAGCGTCGTCGCGCCGATCGCCACCCAGGCCAGCGGGATCGGCCAGGCCCAGGGCGCGCGCACGAGCAGCAGCGCGCCGAGCGTCGCGACCACGGTCGCGTCGGGCGTCAGGCCGATGCACTCGAGCTGGCCCGGCGGCCGCCCGAGCGCCAGCCCGAGCAGCGGCATGCCGATCGCCGCCAAGCCGATCAGCCCGAAGCCGACCCTCCGGCGGACACCGCCCGACGCCGCACCGCGCCACGCCGCCCCGAGCATCAGCAGCCCCTGTGCCCCGAAGCCCGCGGCAAACCAGGGCGCGGCAGTCTGGATCGCCGCGTAGCGCTGCAGGTGGAACAGGACCGCGACCGCCGCCCAGCCCAGGGCCAGCCCGGCCAGCGCGAGCCGGTGCGCCTGCGGGTGACGGCGCCAGACGAGCACAGCGACCGCCACGCCGAACACCAGCGCCAGGGCCTGCGCCGGCCACAGCGCCGCATGGTGCAGTTCGAACAGGCGCGCGTAGCTGCGCGCCGAGAACATCAGCAGGTCCGCCGGTCGGTAGGTCCACCACTCCGACATCGGCGTCAGGCCGGCGTCACAGCCGGCGCACGAACTCGGCCATGCGCCGGCGTATCGCCTCGTCGGGCAGGCGACCGGTGGCGGCGGCCATGTTCTCGCGCACGTGGTCGATCCGCGTCGTCGCCGGGATCGCGCAGGTCACCGCAGGGTGGGAGACGATGAACTTGAGCGCGAACGCCGCCCAGCTCGTGCAGTCGAATTCGGCCGCCCAGGCCGGCAGCGGGTGGCGCTTCAGCGCGTCGATCAGCGGGCCCTGGCGGAAAGGACGGTTGGCGATCACCGCGACGCCGCGCTCGCGCGCCAGCGGCAGCAGCCGCGCCTCGGCCTCGCGGTCGACGAGGTTGTAGGTCAGCTGCACGACGTCGATCGGCTCGCTGCGCAGGATCGACTCGAGCTCGCCGTGCCGGCGGCCGTGCGAGGTCGTCACGCCGATGTAGCGCACCCGGCCGGCGGCCTTCATCGCGCGCAGCGTGCGCAGGTGCGGCGCCCAGGCGACGAGGTTGTGCACCTGCAGCAGGTCCAGCCGCGGCAGCCGCCACAGCGCCCGCGACGCCTCGGCCTGCGCCGCGCCGGCGCCGCCGTCCGAGGTCCAGACCTTGTCGGCGGCGAACACCGCGCCGGCGCGGCCGATGCGCGCCAGCCCCTCGCCGATCACGTCCTGCGACGAGCCGTACATCGGCGAGCTGTCGATCAGCCGGCCGCCGGCGTCGAAGAAGGCGCGCATCACCTCGGCACTGGCGGCGCGGCCGACCGGGTCGTCGCCGACGTTGAAGGTGATCCAGCTGCCCAGACCGATGCGCGGCAGGGCCTCGCCGCTGGACGGGATCGGCGCGGCGCCGACCGCGCCCTGCGCGCGCGCGGCGACCGCCGCCGTCGACAGCGCCACCAGCGTCGCGCGACGGTCGATCATTCGACGCCCCCGCGCACCGGGTGCCCCATCGCGCGCCAGCGCAGCATGCCGCCGGCCAGGTTGGCCACCTGCTCGAAGCCGGCCTTGGCCAGCATCGTCGCCGCCTGCGCCGAGCGCGTGCCCGAACGGCAGACCGCGACGACCGGCCGCGCGCGGTCGAGCTCGCCCTGCCGCGCCGAGAGCTCGGCCATCGGGATCAGCCGCGCGCCGTCGATGTGCCCGAGCGCACCCTCGAACTCCGCCACCTCGCGCACGTCGACCAGCTGCACCTCGCGCAGCCTTTCCTCGAGCGCGGACGGCTCGATCTCCCACAGCCCGGCGAAGGTCCAGGTCAGCGGCGCCCAGTCCGGGTCGGCCGGCGGCGGCTGGTCGTGCGACGGGCGGCCGCAGCGCAGGTTGGCCGGCACCGCCACGTCGATCAGCTTCGGGTGCGGCAGGCCGAGGTGGTTCATGTAGCCGGCGAAGTCCTCCGGGTTGCTGTCGCCGCCCAGGCGCGGGTTGTAGCGGCGCTCCTCGCAGACGCTTGGAACGGTCAGGCCGCGATAGTCGTGCGCGGGGTACAGCAGGCAGTCCGCCGGCAGCGTCAGCAGCTGCTCGTGCACCGAGCGAAACAGCTTCTTCGGGTCGCCCTGCTGGAAGTCGGTGCGGCCGCAGCCGCGGATCAGCAGGCAGTCGCCGGTGAAGGCCATGCGCTCGTCGTCGAGCACGTAGCTGACGCAGCCGTCGGTGTGCCCCGGCGTCGCGCGCACGGCCAGGCCGCGGCCGCCGAAGGCGACC
>CALJUI010000315.1 GCA_937975735.1 uncultured Rubrivivax sp. | reverse complement strand
GAGTGGCGCGACGCCAAGATCCACGTGCTGACCCACACGCTGCACTACGGCTGCGGCGCCTTCGAGGGAGTGCGCGCCTACGAGGCCGAGGGCGGCACCGCGATCTTCCGGCTGCGCGAGCACACCGAGCGACTGCTCAACAGCGCCAAGATCCTGCGCATGAAGATCCCGTTCACGCTCGAGCAGCTGATGGCCGCGCAGTGCGAGGTCGTGCGCGCCAACAAGCTCAAGAGCTGCTACCTGCGCCCGCTGACCTGGATCGGCTCGGGCAAGCTCGGCGTCAGCCCGAAGGGCAATCAGGTCCACGTGATGGTCGCCGCCTGGGCCTGGGGCGCCTACCTCGGCGAGGAGGGGCTGAAGAAGGGCATCCGCGTGAAGACGAGCAGCTACACGCGCCACCACGTCAACATCACGATGACGCAGGCCAAGGCGGTGAGCAACTACACCAACTCGATCCTGGCCAACATGGAGGCCACCGAGGACGGCTACGACGAGGCGATGCTTCTCGACGCCGCCGGTTTCGTCTCCGAGGGCGCCGGCGAGAACCTGTTCGTGGTGAAGAACGGCGTCGTCTACACCCCCGACCTGTCGGCCGGCGCGCTCAACGGCATCACGCGCAACACGGTGTTCTCGATCTGCAAGGACCTCGGCCTGGACGTGGTGCAGAAGCGCATCACGCGCGACGAGGTCTACATCGCCGACGAGGCCTTCTTCACCGGCACGGCAGCCGAGGTCACGCCGATCCGCGAGTACGACCGCGTGCAGCTCGGCGCCGGCCAGCGCGGCCCGATCACCGAGAAGATCCAGACGGCCTTCTTCGACATCGTCAACGGCCGCAACAAGAAGTACGCCGAGTGGCTGACCAAGGTCTGAGAGGATCGACATGAGCGACGCGAAGGCGGTGGTGGAGCTGCTGGCCAAGGACCTGCAGGGGCCGGGCGTGGTGCCCTGCCCGAACCCGAAGATGACCTTGTGGAACGCCCACCCGAAGGTGTTCATCGACGTCGCGACCACCGGCGAGGGGCGCTGCCCCTACTGCGGCACGGCCTACCGGCTGAAGGCCGGCGAGAAGCTGCACGCGCATTGAACGTGCCACCGTCAAGACAGTTCATCCTGACCCTCGCCGCGCGCGACACCAAGGGCCTCGTCTACGCGGTGTCGGGTCTGCTCTACCAGGCCGGCTGCAACATCATCGACTCGCAGCAGTTCGGCGACCTCGAGGGCGACGACGCCACCGGCCTGTTCTTCATGCGCGTGCACTTCGAGGTGCCGACCCACCTGGCCGACGTCGACAAGCTCGACACGCTGTTCGCCCACGCGCGCGGGCAGTACGGCATGCAGGCGAGCTTCCATGCCGTCGAGTCGCGCTCGCGCATGCTGCTGATGGTCAGCCAGCACGGGCACTGCCTGAACGACCTGCTGTTCCGCTGGAAGAGCGGCCAGCTGGCGGTGGACATCCCGGCCATCGTGTCCAACCACGACACCTTCCGCGCGCTGGCCGAGAGCTACGGCCTGCCCTTCCATCACCTGCCGCTGCCCGCCGGCAGCGACGCCGCGGCCAAGCAGGCGCAGGAGCGCGCGGTGCTGGACATCGTCGAACGCGAACGGATCGACCTCGTGGTGCTGGCGCGCTACATGCAGATCCTGAGCGCCGACTTCTGCGAGCGTCTGAAGGGCCGGCTGATCAACATCCACCACAGCTTCCTGCCCAGCTTCAAGGGCGCCAAGCCCTACTTCCAGGCGCATGCGCGTGGCGTCAAGCTGATCGGTGCGACGGCCCACTACGTGACCGCCGACCTCGACGAGGGGCCGATCATCGAGCAGGACGTGGAGCGCGTCGACCACACGCTGTCGGCCGAGGACTTCACCGCGGTCGGGCGCGACATCGAGTGCATCGTGCTGGCGCGCGCGGTGCGCTGGCACATCGAGCACCGCGTGCTGATGAACGGCCACAAGAGCGTGGTCTTCCGCTGAGGAGCCCCATCGGTGACGCCCACCCGCAGGATGCCCCCGGCCGCGCTCGGCGGCAGCGCCGACGAGATCGAGAACCGCTTCTACGAGGCGCTGCAGCAAGGCGACCTGGCGGGGCTGATGGCGCTGTGGGCCGACGACGAGGAGATCGTCTGCGTGCACCCGGGCGGGGAGCGCGTGATCGGCATGACGGCGATCCGCGCGAGCTTCGAGGCGATCTTCGCCAACGGCGCGATCCCGGTGGTGCCCGAGCAGGTGCACCGCGTCACGGCGCTGTCGAGCGCGGTGCACCACCTGATCGAGCGCATCGCGGTGCGGACCGAGGACGGGCCGCACACGGCCTGGGTGGTCGCGACCAACGTCTACGTCAAGACCGCGTTCGGCTGGCGCATCGTGGCGCATCACGCCAGCCCGGTCGCCCTGCAGGCCCCGGCCGAGGGCGAGGCGCCGTCGACGCTGCACTGATGGACGGTTTCCGCGCGCCGGCCTGGCTGCCGGGCGGCCACGCGCAGACGATCTGGCCGGCGCTCAGCGCCCGGCGCGCGCTGCGCGGCGGGGTCGCCTTCTCCCGCGTGCGCATGGACACCGCCGACGGCGACTTCGTCGACGTCGACTTCGCCGGCGACGGCACGGCCGACGCGCCGATGCTGGTGCTCTTCCACGGCCTCGAGGGCTCGAGCCAGAGTCACTACGCGCTGGCCTTCGCGCTCGAGGCCCTCGTGCGCGGCTGGCGCTTCGCGCTGCCGCACTTCCGCGGCTGCTCGGGTGAACTGAATCGCGCGCCGCGCGCCTATCACTCGGGCGACTTCGAGGAAATCGGCGCCATGCTCGGCTGGCTGCGTGCGCGCCATGCCGGGCCGCTGTTGGCGATCGGCGTGTCGCTCGGCGGCAATGCGCTGATGCGCTGGGCCGAGGAGTCGGGCGAGGCCGCCGGCGAGACCGTGAGGGCCGCCGTCGCGATCTGCTCGCCGCTGGACCTGACTGCCGCCGGGCTGGCGATCGACCGCGGCTTCAACCGCATCGCCTATGCGCGCATGTTCCTCGCGACGATGAAGCCGCGCGCGCTCGCCAAGTGGCGCCAGCACCCGGGGCTGTTCGACCGCGAGCGGGTGCGCCGCGCGCGCACGCTGTACGAGTTCGACGACGCCTTCACCGCGCCGGTGCACGGCTTCAAGGGCACCGACGACTACTGGGCGCGCGCCTCGGCCAAACCGCACCTGCGCCGCATCCGCATCCCGGCGCTGTTGCTCAACGCGCGCAACGACCCCTTCGTGCCGGCAGCCTCGCTGCCGCGGCCGCACGAGGTCGCGCCGTCGGTCACGCTCTGGCAGCCCGCGCACGGCGGCCATGTCGGCTTTCCCGGCGGCCGGTTTCCGGGCGACGTGAAGACCATGCCGGCAGCCGTCGCCGACTGGCTGGCGCCGCACGCCTGAGCTAAGGTCCGGCGATGGATCCGATCGTCGAGGCGGCGCTGAAGAAGTGGCCCAACGTGCCGGCCTGCTTCGGCTGGCTGGCGCTGGACGCGCGCGGCGAGTGGTACATGCGCGACGACCGGATCCGCGCCGCCGGTCCGTTCCCGCAGGTCAAGGGCAGCCGCATCCTGCACGCCAAGCTGCGCGACTTCATCGAGCGCAACTACGCCGCCGACGAGGCCGGGCGCTGGTACTTCCAGAACGGGCCGCAGCGGGTCTACGTCGAGCTCGAGGCGGCGCCGATGGTCTGGCGCGTGATGACCGACCGCGGCTCGGTGCAGGTGCGCGACGCGCAGGGCCGCCCGGTGGCCGTGCGCAGCGCCTGGACCGACGAGCCGGGCCGGCTGTTCCTGGACACCGACCGCGGCTTCGGCCTCGTGCACACGGCCGACATGCTCGCGGCCGCCGAGGCGGTCGAGCGCGGCGAGTGGACGCCGACCGCGCTGGCGTTCGAGGCGATGCCGGCGCGCTTCGGCTACGTGCTGCAGCCGCAGCCCG
>CALJUI010000314.1 GCA_937975735.1 uncultured Rubrivivax sp. | reverse complement strand
AGCACTGCCTTCACACGGCAGGGGTCGCAGGTTCGAACCCTGCACCGCCCACCAAGATCACCCCGCCAGTTCGACGAGCTGGCGGGGTTTTTCTTTGGCGCGCCCGTCCGCGTGCGCAGCGCCTGCCTTCAGGCCGCCCGGCGCTGCCACATCAGCTGGGCGCCGGCGGCCACCTCGCGGAAGCCCGCGGCCTCGTACAGGCGCAGCGCGGCCGGCTTGTCCTGGCGCACCGTCAGGTGCACGCGCGGCAAGCGGCGTTCGAGCAGCGCCCAGCGCGCGGCGGCGGCCAGCAGTGCGCGCCCCAGGCCACGGCCGCGCGCGGCCTCGGCCACGCCCAGGTAGTCGACGTAGCCTTCGCCCTCGACCCGCTGGTGCTGCACGTAGACGTAGCCCAGCAGGCGGCCGCCCTCGGCTGCGACGAAGAGGCGGTGCGCGTCGTCCAGGCTGGCGCCGACGGCGGCCCCGGGCAGGTAGGTCTGCGGGAACAGCTCGTCGTGCAGCGCCGGCAGGTCGGCCAGTACGGGGTGCGTGGCGGTGGCATCGACGATGGACACGTCGCTCGCGGTCGGGCAGTCCGCCGCCAGCAGCGACATCACGCGGTGGTGCTGCACATGCTTGAAGCCCGCCGCCTCCAGCGCCCGCAGCAACGGAGCTTCATCGGCCTGCGGGAAGGCGTCGAAGCGGCGCACGTGGGGCAGCGCGCCCCTGAGCGCGTCGATCAGGACCAGGCGCAGCGGCTGCGCGTCGTGGTCGTCGCGCACCAGCGGTGCCCAGACCCAGGCGCGGCCTGCCACGGCGTCCACCGTGGCGCCGGCGATGCCATCGATCGACGCACCGTCCGGACCGCCATGCGCGGCGACGAAGACCGCCTCGTCCGGCGCCAGTGCGCACATCGACGCCGCCTGCTGCTCGACCGTGGCGCCTTGCTCCGCATGCAGGCAGCGCACCCTGCCATCGGCACGCTGGTTCCAATGGTGCAAGGGCGCGGCCAGCGACGCCCAGTCAGCGGGAGGGACCACACGGCAATGCCACATGGCGCGCGATGCTAACCGCGGCGGCGCATGTCACCGGCCCCAACGCCGCGGGCCCGCACAGTGGCGGGCCCGCGGCGGGACAGGGGGGCCGACCGGTGGCCGGCCGGGCAGGGCATCAACCCAGGATCTGCGCCTCGGCGTCGATGCGCGCGACGGTGCCGTTGTCGATGGCCTTCAGCGTCGCCTGGCGCACGTCGTCGCGGCTGAGCTGCGACGGCGCGGCTGCCGGGCCGACCAGCGCGGCGTATTCGGTCAGCTCACCGGCGTTGAGCGCGCGGATCGCCTCGGCGCGAACTTCGGCGCGGCTGAGCTCGGACTGAACGCTGACGGCCGGGACCACGGTGGCTTCCTGCGCGAAGGCGGGGGCGGCCAGGCCGAAGGCCAGGGCGGACAGGGCGATGAGCTTGGTGCGGGTGGTCATGGT
>CALJUI010000313.1 GCA_937975735.1 uncultured Rubrivivax sp. | reverse complement strand
TCCTTGGTCCTGGCCATCTGCTCCTCGAGCTTGCGGCGGGCCTCGTCGCGGGCCTTCGCACGGGCCTCGTCCTTCTTCTCGTCGGCGCCTTCGAGGTGCTTCTCGAGGTCGGCCTCGCGCATGCGCAGCGCCGCGAAGACGTTGCCCTCGGCGGTCTCGTCGAGCCAGATGTCGGGCACGATGCCCTTGGCCTGGATCGAACGGCCCGAGGGGGTGTAGTAGCGCGCGGTGGTGATCTTCAGCGCCGTCTCGGCCGACAGCGGGCGAACGGTCTGCACCGAGCCCTTGCCGAAGGTCTGGGCGCCCATGATGGTCGCGCGCTTGTGATCCTGCAGTGCGCCGGCGACGATCTCGCTGGCGCTGGCCGAGCCCTCGTTGACGAGCACGACCAGCGGCACGCTCTTCAGCGCGGCCGGCAGCCGGCGCATCGGGTCGCTGCCGCCGCGGCGCACGTAGTACTCGGGCGAGGCGCGGAAGGTCGCGCGCGATTCGTCGATCTGGCCGTTCGTCGTGACGACGACGGTGTTGGCCGGCAGGAAGGCGGCGGAGATCGCGATCGCGCCGTCGAGCAGGCCGCCGGGATCGTTGCGCAGATCCAGCACCAGGCCCTTCAGGTTCGGGTCCTGCTTGTACAGGTCCTCGACCTTTCGCGCGAAGTCGTCGACGGTGCGGTCCTGGAACTGGCTGACGCGGACCCAGCCGTAGCCGGGTTCGACCATCTTCGCGCGCACGCTCTGCACGCGGATCTCCTCGCGCACGATCGTGACCGGGAAGCTGCGGTTCTCGGCCTTGCGGAACACCATCAGGTTGACCTTGGTGTTCGGCTCTCCGCGCATGCGCTTGACGCACTGGTCGACGCTCAGGCCCTTGACCGCCGTGTCGTCGATGCGGGTGATCAGGTCACCCGGCTTGAGCCCGACGCGGAAGGCCGGCGAGCCCTCGATCGGCGAGACGACCTTGACCAGGCCGTCCTCCATGCTCATCTCGATGCCGATGCCGACGAACTTGCCGCCGGTGCTCTCGCGGAATTCCTTGAAGCTCTTCTTGTCGAAATACTGGGAGTGCGGGTCCAGACCCGACACCATGCCGGAGATCGCGTCCGAGATCAGCTTCTTCTCGTCGACCGCCTCGACGTAGTCGGTGCGCACGATGCCGAACACCGCGGCCAGTTGCTGCATCTCCTCGAGCGGCAGCGGCGCCAGCGTGTTGCGGGCGTTGGCCTGCAACTGCATCGTCGTGAGGGCGCCTGCAAGGGCCCCCACGGCCAGCAAACCTACGACCTTCGCTTTGGATCCCATAGTCGATTCCTGCGTCCGGACGCTCTTCGAGCGACCAGTATAGAACTGCAACCTCCTTTGGAGGGGCCGCGGCGTGCAAAGTTCACCCCGGATTCGGGTGTCCCGGGGTGGCCTCGCGGGGGAATGTCACGACGTGGTCGACCTCGGCGCGGATGCCGATCGACTCGCCGACCGCATGGTCGTGGTGCGACGGGACGTGGGCGAGCACCTGCTCGCCGCTGTCCAGCCGCAGCGTGTAGAGGAACTCCGAGCCGCGGAAGGCCTTGCGTTCGATGCGTGCCTTCACCGGGCTCAGGTCGTCGTGCACGATGTCGTCGGCGCGCAGAAGGATGTCGCATTCGCCCTCGGGAAAGGCGTCCGGCAGCGGGCATTCGGCGGCGTCGTCGAGCGCGCCGAGCGCGGTCTGCACATGGGGGCTCGGCGATCCGGCCACGATGCGCGCGGGCGCGAACACGCCGTGGCCGATGAAGCGTGCGACGAAGCGGGTCTGCGGCCGGTGGTACAGGGTGTAGGCGTCGGCCCACTGCTCCAGCACGCCGGCGTTCATCACGCCGATCAGGTCGCCCAGCGCGAAGGCCTCCATCTGGTCGTGGGTGACGAACAGCGCAGTCGTGCCCGAGGCCTTCAGGATGCCGCGCAGGTCCTGCGCGAGCCGCTCGCGCAGGTCGATGTCGAGGCTGGAGAAGGGCTCGTCGAGCAGCAGCAGGCGCGGTCGCGGGGCGAGAGCGCGCGCCAGCGCGATGCGCTGCTGCTGGCCGCCGGAGAGTTGGTGGGGCGCGCGTTTCGCGGCATGCGCCAGGCCGACGAGGTCGAGCACTTCCTGCACGCGGGCCTGACGCTCGTCGCGCGGCAGCCCGTGCAGGCCGAAGGCGATGTTGTCGGCCACGGTCAGATGCGGGAACAACGCGTAGTCCTGGAACACCATGCCGATCCGCCGACGCTCGGGCGCCAGGTGGAGGCCGAGCGCGGCATCGTCGAGTTGCTCGCCGCCCACGCGCACGCGCCCCTCGGCGCAGCGCTCCAGGCCGGCGATCGCGCGCAGCAACGAGGTCTTGCCGCAGCCCGACGGGCCGATCAGCACGCCGATCTCGCCGGCCTGCAGTCCGAAGGTCGCGCGCTGCACCGCGGCGCGCGTCCCGGCCCGCTGCTCGTAGCGGACGGTGAGGGCGTCGACCTCGAGGAACATCCGCCTATCATAGCGGCTGCATGAGAATGGTTTGTATTCAGCTTGACGTTCGTCTGCGGGCGCCATGCGCGGCCTGCTGACCGCGCTGTGCCTGCTGCTGGCACTGCCCGTGCTGGGCGTGCTGGCCGCCTGGACCGGCGCCGACGCGTTGAGCACCGCCACCCTCGTGCACCAGTTCCGCACCGTGCTGCCGGGCTACGCGCTGCAGACCGGCGTGCTCGCGGTCGGCGTGGCGGTCGGCGTGATGGCCCTGGGCGCCGCGACCGCCGCCGCGGTCACGCTGTTCGACTTCCCCGGCCGTCGGATCTTCGAGTGGGCCTTGCTGCTGCCGATGGCGATGCCGGCCTACGTGCTGGCCTACGCCGCCACCGATGCGCTGCAGTTCAGCGGGCCGCTGCAGACCGCCCTGCGCGAGTGGCTCGGCGTGCGCCACGCGCTGTGGCCCGACGTGCGCAGCCTCGGCGGCGCGGTGGTCCTGTTCGTGCTGGTGCTCTACCCCTACGTCTACCTACTGACGCGGGCTGCGCTCGGCGAGCGCGCGGCGCATCTGCTCGAGGCGGCGCGGCTGCTCGGCGCGGGGCCCTGGCGGCGCCTGCGGACCGTCGCGCTCCCGCTGGCGCGACCGGCGATCGCGGCCGGCGTCGCGCTGGCGACGATGGAGACGCTGGCCGACTACGGCGTCGGCGCCTACTTCGGCCTGGCGACATTCTCCACCGGCATCTTCAAGGCCTGGCTGGTGCTGGACGACCCGGTCGCGGCAGCCCAGCTCGCGTCGGTGCTGCTGGCGGTCGTCGCCGCGCTGCTCTGGGCCGAACGCAGCGCGCAGCAGCGGCTGCGCTTCGGCAGCACGCGCGCCGGCGGCTCGCTCGACGCCCAGCCGATGCGCCTGCGTGGCGGGGCGGCGCTCGCCGCGGTGCTGCTGTGCACATTGCCGATCCTGCTCGGCTTCGTGCTCCCGGTGGCCTGGCTGGTGCAGATGCTGTGGCAGGAGGTGCGCTATGCCGAGTTCGGCCTGCCGTTCGCGCGTTTCGTCGACTGGTCGCTCGCCAGCCTGCGGCTGTCGGCGCTGGCCGCGTTGCTGGCGACCGTGCTGGCGCTGGCGGTCGGCTTCGCGCTGCGGCCGGCGGGCGGGCGCGGCGGCGTGCTGCCGGTGGCGGCGCGCCTGCTGTCGCTGGGCTACGCGGTGCCGGGCGCGGTGCTCGCGGTCGGCGTGCTCGCGCCGGTCGGCGCGCTGCAGCGGCTGTGGCCCGACGCGCCAGTCGCGGCGCTGGCCACCGGCACGATCGCCGGGCTGATGCTGGCCTACCTGTCGCGCTTCTCGGCCGTCGCGCTGCAGGCGGTCGAGGCCGGCTACGCGCGCGTCGCACCGAGCATCGACGAGACCGCGCAGCTGCTCGGCAGCGGCCGCCGACGGGTCTTCTGGCACCTTCACCTGCCGCTGCTGCGCCGCGCCGCGCTGTCGGCGGCGCTGCTGGTCTTCGTGGACGTGATGAAGGAGCTGCCCGCGACGCTGGTGCTGCGCCCCTTCGGCAGCGACACGCTCGCGGTCGTGGCCTACAACCTCGCGCGCGACGAACGACTGGGCGAGGCGGCGCTGCCGTCGCTGGCGATCGTGCTGGTCGGCCTGCTGCCGGTGATGCTGCTGTCGCGCGCGATGCGCACCGACCGGCGCTGAGGCTGGTCCCTCCGGCAGGAATCGAACCTGCATCTGCCGCTTAGGAGGCGGCCGTTCTATCCATTGAACTACGGAGAGAGCCCGGGATTGTCCCATGCAGCGCCGCGCCGGCGGGCTCGCGCAGCGGCCGCGGCAGACGTTAGAGTCCGTCGCCATGCCCGACACCGTGCTGGATCACGACCCGCAGCTGAGCGCCATGCTCGAACAGGTCTTCGGACCGCTGCCCGCCGACGTGCTGGCGCGACTGCGTGGCGAACTCGAATGGGTCGCGCTGCCCGGCGGCGCGACGCTGATGACGCAGGGCGACCCGGGCGACGCGCTGTTCATGGTCGTCAGCGGTCGGCTGCGCGCCTACGTCGCCGACGACGACGGTCGCAGCAGGATGGTGCGCGAGATGGGCCGCGGCCAGGTCATCGGCGAGATGAGCCTGTTCACCGGCGAGCCGCGCTCGGCGACGGTGCTGGCCATCCGCGACTCGATGCTGGTGCGGCTCGACCGGGCGCCGTTCGACGCCTTGCTCGCGCGGAGCCCGCAGGCCACGCTGACGCTGGTGCGCCAGGTCATCCACCGCCTGCAGACCGAGCACCGGCCCGAGCATTTCGCCGCCCCGGTCACGCTGGGCATCCTGCCGGTCAGCGACGGCGTCGATGCCGCGGCCTTCGCGCAGCGTCTGGCCGGTGCGCTGGCGGTGCACGGGCGGGTCCGCGTCGTCGACGCGGCGCAGGAGGACGCGGCACGCGCCGGCGCCGGCGACGACCCGGCCGCCGGCGAGCGCGCGGTGACGCACTGGCTCGACGAACTCGAGGCCGCGCACGACTTCGTGCTGCTGGTCGGCGACCACGCCCCGACGCCGTGGACGCATCGCTGCAGCCGGCACAGCGACGAGCTGCTGCTGCTGGCCGACCCGACGTTGCCGCCGCAGGTCCATCCGACCGAGGCCGCCTGCCTGATGATCGCGCCGCCGCACACCGAGGCGGCGCAGATCCTGGTGCTGCTGCACGGCACCGGCGTGTCCTGCCCGACGGGCACCCGGGCCTGGCTGGCACGGCGGCCGCTGACCGACCACGTGCACCTGCGGCTGCACGAGCCGCGAGACCTCGCCCGGCTGGCGCGCCTGGTCAGCCGCACCGCGGTCGGTCTGGTCCTCGCCGGCGGCGGTGCGCGCGGTTTCGCCCACCTCGGCGTGTTGCAGGCGCTGCGGCAGCGCGGCGTCGAGATCGACTGCGTCGGCGGCACCAGCATGGGCGCGGTGATGGCCGCGCTGGTGGCCTCCGACCAGCCGCCCGAGCGGCTGGTCGACATCACCCGGGCGGCCTTCCGCCGGAACCCGACCGGCGACCTGAACTGGCTGCCGCTGATCTCGCTGCTGAAGGGCCGGCGCCTGCGCCAGACCGTGCGCGACACGATGCACGCGCTGTTCGGCGGGCCGGTCGACCTCGAGGACCTGTGGCGGAACTGCTTCTGCGTCGCCACCAACTACTCGCAGGCGCGCGAGGAGGTGCTGCACCGCGGCCCGCTGGCACAGGCCCTGCTGGCCAGCGTCGCGATCCCCGGCGCGCTGCCGCCGGTCGTGCGCGACGGCGACCTGCTGTGCGACGGCGGCACCTTCAACAACTTTCCCGCCGATGCGATGCGGCAGCGCCGCGGCATCGGCACCGTGATCGGCGTCGACCTCGGGGCGCTGCCGCACCGGCCGGTGGACTACGCCGAACTGCCCGGCCCCTGGGCGCTGCTGCGCGACCGGCTGCGGCCGCGTGCGCGGCGTCGCTACCGGCTGCCGTCGCTGTCGGCCTACCTGCTGAACGTGACGATCCTGTACAGCGTGTCGCGCCGGGCGCAGGCGCAGCGGCTGACCGACGTCTACTTCAATCCGCCGCTGTCGCGCGTGGGCCTGCTGCAGTGGCGCCGCCTCGACGACATCGTGCGCCAGGGCCGCGAGCATGCCGAGCAGGTGCTGGCCCGGCCCGAGGTCGCGCATCGGCTGGGGCTGGGCATACTCGGCCCATGAGATCGGGCGCCGCGGCGCGAGCAGGAGGGCAGGGATGACATCGATCGGCTACGTGTTCGGCTTCATCGGCGCCGGGCTGACGCTGGCGAGCTACATGATGAAGAGCATGCTGCCGCTGCGCCTGGTGGCGCTGTCGGCCAACGTCTTCTTCGTGCTCTACGGCTGGCTCGAGATGGCGCTGCCTTCGCTGTTCCTCTACGCCATCATGATCCCGGTCAACGGCAAGAAGGCCTGGGAGGTGCGCAAGCTGATCCGCGCGATCGAGGGCACCCGGGTCGACGCGCCGGTGGCCGACTGGCTGCTGCCGCACATGCACCGGCGCGAGGTGCCCGCCGGCCAGGTGCTGTGGCGCCAGGGTGACCAGGCCGACGAGATGCTGTACCTGTCGGCGGGCACGCTGCGCCTGGTCGAGCACGACGAGACCCTCGGCCCCGGCGCGCTGGTCGGCGAGATCGGGCTGTTCGCGCCCGGCAACCGGCGCACGCTGACGTTGCGAACCGAGACCGCCTGCACCCTGTACGCGCTGTCGGCCGAGGGCGTTGCCGAGCTGTACTACAAGCACCCGAAGCTGGGATTTCACGTGATGCGGCTGGTCGTCGCGCGGCTGATGCACGACGCCGAGGTCGCGCGTGCCGCGCGCGCTGCCGCGGCCCTCGGCCCGGCGGCCGCTACCTGACGCGCCAGGTCCAGATCAGGTCGATCGCGTTCTCCTGTCCCGACTGCGCGCGCAGCGTGAAGCGCTGCGCGACGCGGTAGATCAGCTGCCAGGTGCCGCTGGTGGCATTGACGCCGCGCTCGTAGCCGACGTACCAGCGCTCCGAGATCTGCTTGCCCAGCGACACGACGGTCTCGCGCACGTCGCCGTCCTCGCTTTGCCGCACCGAGAACTCGTCCAGGCCGAGGTTGCGCAGCAGCGCATCGGTCGGTCCGGCCTCCTCGCCGGACAGCAGCGCGATCGCGGCGCGCTGCAGCAGCGCGGTGTCGGCCCGCCCCAGCCCTTCGGGCGCCTTGCCGAGCACCAGCCACGACAGCTTGTCGGTGTCGCTCATGTCGGGGTTGGAGTGCAGCCTGATGCGCGGGGTCTGCACCGAGCCGGTGATCGCCACGCCGACCTCGACGTCGAGCTTCGGCCGAAGCGCCAGCACGTCCAGCCGCGGGCTGTCGACCGGGCCCGAGAAGGCGACGATGCCGCGCTCGATGACCATCTTCTGGCCGTAGGCGGCGTAGGTGCCGCCGACGGTGCGCACGGTGCCGAACACCGCCAGCCGGCCGCCCGGCGCGCTGATGCGCAGTTCGCCGGCGAGCTTGGTGTCCAGGCCGCGGCCGCGCACGGTCAGCTCGTCGCCGAGGTCGACCGTCAGCGCGACGCGGATCGCGCGTTTCGGCGCCGCCTCGGCGTCCTCGTCGTCGCGCGGCGGCGGCGCGTCCGGGCGCCGCACGACCACGTCGTCGTCGAGCGACGGCGCGTCGGCGCGGCTGGCGTCGATCAGGCCCTGGTCGACGTTGAAGCGGCCGGTCAGGTCCAGCGCGTCGGCATCGAGCCGAAGGTCCGCGCGACCGCTGGTGACGATGCGGCGGTCGATGCGACCGAGCAGTTGGAAGCGCTCGGCCTGCAGCGACAGCCGGGCGGTGGGCTTCGCGCCCAGCTCGGCGCCGCCGGTCAGCGTGAGGCGGCCCTCGCCGCCGCGCAGCGTGAAGCGCTCGATCGTCGCGCGTTCGCCTTCCAGTCGCATCGTCACTTGGCCGTCGGTGACGTTGACGCCTTGCAGCAGATTGCGCACGCCGAGGTTTTCGCCGCGCAGCTCGCCGGTGACCTGCGGCGCGCCGAAGGTGCCGGCGAAGCTGCCGCTGGTCTGCAGGCTGCCGGCCAGGCGCCAGCCCGGAGGCACCCAGGCGCCCCAGATCGCCAGGTTGCCGACGCGCAGCAGCACCGAGCCGTCGATCGGTGCGTCGGCCGCCGGCCACAGGTCCTGCGGCCGTGCGCGCACGCGCAGCAGACCGCCGAGCTCGCCCAGCGTCTTGCCCGCCAGGCCCTGCGTGAACAGCCACTGGCCGTCGTGCGCGTTGAGTGCCAGCCGCAGGTCGGTCAGCCCGAGCGGCAGCGGCGTGTCGGTGCCGTCGTTCACGCGCAGGTCGCCCGACTCGCGCTCGATCACGATGTCGGCGTCGAAGCGCTCGCCGGCGCGCAGGTCGATGCGCGCGCCGATCCGCAGGTCGCCGCTCCAGCCCATCGTCGGCTGCCAGCGCGCGAGCACCGGCGCGATCGCGAAGGTCTCGACCTCGGCCTTGAGCTGCAGCCGCGTCGACCCCGACGCCGGTGCGTAGAGGATGTCGTCCCAGCGCAGCGCGATGTCGCCGGCCAGCTTCAGCCGGCCGGCGTCGGCGTGCGCGCGGCGCAGCCCGCTGGCGGCGTCGAACTCGAGCTCGGCGCGCAGGTCGCGCGCGTCGAGCCAGTCGGTCGCGGGGACGGCATCGGCGGCGACGCCGCGGCCGTCCC